>CBDUUO010000102.1:0-8940 GCA_965370395.1 uncultured bacterium | reverse complement strand
CAAAAAAGACTCAAAAAACTGCCCGTATCGGAACGTTAATATGACAAACGCTCTAGCAGTGAAGATGCCTTAATATGCGCACGCGTGTTTATTGCTGTGCGGGTCTTTTCAAAGCGATCCGATATTCTTTTATAAGGTATGCGCGAATAATTGTTTAGGTCGGAAGGAATTCAGCAACCCCTCAAGATGCAATATTATCCAGTAAGGTAATTGCGTAATTTGCTTAGTCAAGCACCTATCAGGGTTATGTTTGTTTAAAAGCGGGAATCTGAATATGGGAAAATGATGTGTTGATTTAAAATTTAAAAGCCTTATTTTCGATAAGATTTATTTCGCTTTTTGGAATTGGCAAAATGTTGTCACCTAACGAAAGGAGACCAAAATGGAAGAACGCAGCGCAGCGGTTACCATGCACGGAAATCCCCTTACCCTGGTGGGCCAGGAACTAAACGTGGGAGATTCGGCTCCGGATTTAGAGCTTTTGGACAATGACTTAAATCCGGTCAAACTATCGTCATTTCAAGGTAAAGTATGTGTCATCTCAGCGGTGCCGTCTTTGGACACGCCGGTATGTGATATGGAAACCCGCCGGTTTAATGAAGCGGCCGCTAAACTGGGAGATGATGTCGTCATTTTAACGGTCAGTATGGATCTGCCTTTTGCCCAGAAGAGGTGGTGCGGTGCTGCCGGTGTTGAACGTGTCATCACGCTTTCAGATCACCGCGATGCCGCTTTTGGAACCGCATTTGGTGTTTTAATCAAGGAACTGCGATTGCTGGGAAGATCGATTTTTGTACTGGACCGAAACGGTGTTGTTCAATACATCCAGAATGTCAGAGAACTATCAGAAGAGCCGAATTATGATGCGGTAATTGAAGCCGTCCAGGAAATCGCCTAAGATCCAATTCGCCTTTGCCACCTAAAATATCATTGCGCGCGAATTTTGCTCGCAGAACATGCATTGCAACTCTTTTGAATTGCTGATATAGTTTCACAAAAACTTAATCATGTTTAAGATACTTTTGCGCCATGGATTCGCCATCAGTCCGGATGACCCATGCGCATAGAAAAATACTTGATCCGCAAAATCTTTGGACCTGTATGCCCGCGCAAATTCGGCTCATCTTCTTTTTTACGCTTTCTTCGCTTAATCGGGTATCATCATGAGTAAAAGCAAATCTGACGCAGCAATTATCGATAACCCGGAATCCTGGGTGGACCATTATGGCGATTTCCTTTATCGATTCGCCCTGTCAAGGATTAAAGATCCTGCCATTGCCGAGGATCTGGTTCAGGAGACATTTCTTGCCGCTCTGCGGGCTCGCGAAAGCTTCAAGGGGCGTTCTGCGGGTCGAACCTGGCTGATTGCCATCCTGAAACATAAGATTATCGATTATATCCGGAAAAAAATTCGAGAACCGTCTACCGATAAGATCGAGACCCTAACAGATATGATGGACTCGGATTTTAACGACCAAGGAGAATGGCAGATTCGGCCCAACAAATGGGCCATCAATCCGGGGAAGATCTATGAGCAAAAAGAATTTTTAGATGTGCTGTATCGCTGTCTGGCAGAACTTCCGGAGCGCCTGGCCGAGGCATTTGTGTTGCGCGAGATGGATGGACTCAGCACAGCGGAAGTTTGTAAGGTCCTAGACATAACCGCGACGAATAGTTGGGTCATGCTTTATCGGGCTCGCATGTCGCTTCGGCACTGCCTTGAAAATAAATGGCTGGGTGCCGAACAATAAAGGAGTGAACCGTGCACTGGATGTTTAGCTGCAAAGATGTTTCTCAGTTGGTTTCAGAATCTATGGATCATGGACTACCTTTTTATCAACGGGTACTGATGCGGCTGCATCTGTTGATGTGTAAATATTGCTCAAGATGCAAAGAGCAATTTGAAACTATCAGAGCCGCCAGCTGCCATGATGAATTGCACGGCAAAGAGTTGGATGCTTCTCGAGCGCTCTCCAATGATGGAAAGGAGCGGCTGAAGAAATTTTTAGAAAATCATCTGACCGACACGGATTCACCCGGATAAGTTTTTGGCGGAAAAAACTGATCTTAAGCGAACTATCACTTGACAAAACAGCAGGCACTTGTAATTTGTAAAATAAGATGTCTTGATTGGTCATTTGAAACTGAGAGGTAATCATACAATAAATCGCATATATTTACGATCGGCGGGTACAATCGGGACGAAAAACAGAATCACAGAATAAGGCATTGCCCAGTGGCTGATACAATTGATATTCGTTCATTAAAAGACCGGGGTGGCAGAAGATCTCTGCCTGATCGACGCAAATCTACTTCATCTGATCATTTCCCGGAAAGACGGTTTCTGCGCCATCAGCGAAGCGGCTCAGACCGCAGAAGTCTGCAAAGCGCAAAGGTGCGGAAAAAAATTGAGCGCCGAAAGGCTTTCAAAAAAAAATATTCAAACTGAAATCCTAATTGAGGAAGTTGCGCCAGTACCTGTTAAGGCAGAACCTTTGAAGGCTCTGCGGTAATATGGGGTAAAGATAACCCGTTTTCGATAAGGAGGTGTTCTTATTTAAACTTCAGATCGGGTTGTCGCTGGCGCCTTTGTGCAGCAGTTTTCCGTCGATCATGAAACAGCTGCCCGCTTTAACTGCCTTACCGGTTCAGGGTTTGTCTCGATTCAAACCGCCCTTAATGACCTTGAGCTTTCGGTTGCCCGTCGCTCGATTCATTTTCGGATCGAATTCAACACCGATACCGTAATCGTATAAAACCACAGCAGCGGAAATTTCAGCACACCACTTTACCTCAGCGTAGTAATGATCAGCGTCCAGGCCGATTTTTGATTTTTCGATGTCGATGCGAACACGGGTGCCGGCCTGAAACGGTGTATCTGATTCGAAATAGATGCCGCCCTGGCTGTAGTTGTACATTCTGCCGTAGGAAGAGGTTGCCGAATCACAATTTTCGATGACAAGCGGGATCTCATGGTTAAACCGTTTGCTGGTTCTCTGATCATCAACAAACATATGCCCGTCGGATGATTCCAGGTTGTGGGTTAAAAAAATTATTTTTCCGGTATTTGCCATAATGCCGATTTCTATATGATGTTTTTAGGTTCCATGTAGAGCCGACGCCATTACCTTCTGAATATATCTCGACGTTCGATGCAGGTTCCATCCCAGCGGCCCTTTTTGCTCCTGCGGTCGGAAATTCTGCGCCGGGCCAGGGCGCTTCTGCGGTCAAAGCCTTTTCTGCGGTCGTGGCCGGACCGTTTTTCAATGCCCTCATGGGATTGATGATATTGCCTTCTATCAGAACCTGATCGTGTCCCGCCCCTATCATTTATGCTAATCTCCTCCCCTTTTTTGTCCAAAGTTTTTCTCCTCCTCTTTTTCTACTGTAATTTTAAATATTCAGATTTACACAAGGTCCTTCAAGATTCAACTCTATTTGGGTTGCGCAGTTTCGTCGCCGATTAATACGACCTGCAAGCCAGCACATTTTCATCTGTAAACAGGGGCATTTCTTCAATGGTGTTCAATAAAAATAGCAAGCTTTATGCCAATAAAAATACCCCGGGTGATTCAGCCATTATAGGCACTTAGCGAAATAGCTCATAAAGATGTTGCCTTTACGTGCTAGATCTTATGAAACAGATTCCTGATTATTGTGAAATGTTTTTCACAATTCAGAAAACAGAGGGGCTAAAGCGGTAGGTTTGAATGCGGATATTTCCTGATACGACATGAAGGATCTAGAGCCCTTTTTCCTCTTTTATCTGCTGATGAAGTTGAGCGAAGTCTTGCGGAGCCTGGTTTTCAATGCGGCGGCTGATGGATATAACCCCCGCCGGGCACTGAACAGCACACACGCCGCAGCCGATGCACCAATTCTGATCGACCCGGGGTTTATCTTCAACCATTTTGACAGCATCTACCGGGCAAATATCAGCACAGGCCCCACAGCCGATGCATTCACCCAGTTCGGTTTCACGAATAAAATAAACCGCCATTAACTGATCCCGCGGTATTTTGCGGCGTCTGATGATGCCGACATTCCAGCAATAATGCCCGCAGCAATTACAGGTATGTTTTATTTGTCCCTGGGCATTGTCCACCATGTGAACCAGGCCTTCTTTTTCGCTGTTTTCCATTATATGGTGGGCCTCATCTTTGGAGATTTCGCGAGCCAGGCCCTTGTCGATGACAAATTCTGCCATTTCATCATATTTGACGCACACTTCAAGGCTGTGGGGGCAATCGGTGCGGCCGAGTATTTTTGCCGACATGCGGCAGGGACAATGGGCCACCGCAATTTTGGTGGCCGCGTCAACGATGGGGCCGATCTGTTCATTGGGCATCACCCCCTGCATGGGGATCTCGATGCTCTTGTTGGCAGGACTGTATTTAAAGGATTTGGTTCGTACGCCGCCGTAGATCTTCTGAGTAATTGGAACCTTAAAATAGTTCAGCACCAGTTTGGCCATGCGTTTGGCCGTTTTATCCTGCTTTCCTCCCCAGAAAAATGTCTGAGGCAAACCGTAACCGACTTGAAGCAAGGCATATCCTGTCGACCCGTCCTCGGTGGGGGCCGTAAACAGGATATTGCGGGCAGCCATGGCCTCCAATGCTTTGGCTATTGCAGACAAAGGCAGATCCGCACGGGCGGCGATATTTTCCAGGCTGACGACCGCCAATGGGGCAAGATCATTGGGTATCGCCATCGCCACCTGAGCTTCCTTTGGGCTAAACATTTCCTTGAGAAGATCAATGAGTTCTTCGGTGTACGGGTACCCCATGGTCAGATGTTCCATATGGGTGGCCAGACGGTGGTAAAGGTCAGGCATAATCGTTACTCCTCAGGGTGTGACTCATTTCCTCTATTTTTAGAAGACAATTTTTCGAAGCTGTAATAGCATTTAAACCAAAATGCCTGCAAGGCGAAATCCTCATTTTTTTAGCAGCGCGCTGATGAAGCCGGCGATCGGGTCTGCACCGTTTGAGGTGTCTCGCTCAATACGCGGCAGTGCCAGAAGATCCTGCAGCCGATGGATCCAATCCCCATTTTGAAATTCAGATTCCCCAATGGCAAAACCGCTCATGTGGTTTTCAACAAAATCAACCAGTGGTTTCGATTCGCGATAATGGGCCCGGGCACAATACCCGAATGGAACTCCGGCCTGGTATATTTCCGCTATGGTGCTGTAACCGATCTTGCCAATGACCGCATCCGCGGCGTTGATTAAATCGGGATGAAAATAGGCGGAGTCCTCCGGCAAAAGAATCAGATTGTTTTGAATGCTTTCAGAATTGCTGACGCCCGGTATGATAAAATGGGTATCGGTCTGATTTTTAAGTTTATCGATAAAGCCGTATCTTTTAGGGACGCCCCCGGCTGTAATCATGACCACCTTACAGCTGTCCGACAGTCCCAGCCTCTGTCTGATCTGCCTTGAGGGGGTTTTAATTTTTCGACTGGCCGGGCCGGCCGTAAAATCAACATCCGCATATTTGCAGATGGGCTGGGTTTGAATATGACAGGTGGCCTCAGCAAAAATGGATTGTAAATAAGCATTGAATTCATTAAATCCTTCTTCTTTATATCCCTGATAGATCCAATCCCAGGTAAAATTTTCAATCAAAACCGAAGGCACACCGGCTTCTTTGGCAACCCGGATTCCCATCGGAGCAATATCGCAAATCACCAGTTCGCTGTTTAGATGCCGTATTTTTTCAGCCACCGGGGCAATTTGCCAAGATTCGAATGGCAGAAACTTTTTCAGCTTCTGAACGGTTGCAGGTAAATCTTCCTGAAAAGGTGTTTTCTGAACCAGTCCGATATCGGTTTCCAGGCGATGATATTGGAAGGTAAAGCAATTGGAATGGGCAAAAAACCATTCCGGCACCGTGGTGAAAATATCAAACTGAATCGACGATTCGATTTCCGCCAGGGCTTCCATGACACTGGCAGCGCGGGCAGCATGCCCAAATCCGTGAGGGGAAACAAAAAAAGCAATTCGTCTCGCCGCTGCGTTCGGTTCGTATCGATCCGTCATCAGAATTTTCGAAGGTTATTCAGGTAGGATTGTTGCGATTTCCTTCGTTGGGTGCCCTTTCGGATAAGTATGAAAGTTTGCCCAAAACGCTTGTCCGTATTGGTGAATCCTTCATTCTGTGATCACAAAGTGAGCGCGTCTGTTTTTTGCCCAGGCATCTTCGGCTGTGCGCGAATCTATCGGCTGTTCCTCGCCGTAGCTGACCGTCGTTAATCTGGAGTCGTCAATGCCGAGGTCAACCAGAAAAGACTTGGCACTGAAGGCGCGTCTGTCGCCGAGCGCCAGGTTATATTCGTTGGTCCCCCGTTCATCACAGTGCCCCTCAATAATAACCCGTGCCCGGGGATTTTCTCTGAGCCATTCTTCCTTTCTTCGCAAGATCTGCTGGGCATCAACCGATAGGCTGGCACTGTCAAATTCATAGAGAATATCGTCATTTTCGAACATCGCTCTTTCGCTTTGGAATCTTTCGCCCTCTGCTCTGAGTTGTTCTTCCTTGAGTGCTTCTTCTCGAATGGAAGCCTGTCTTTCCTGTTCTCTTTTTCTGGCCTCCTCTTCGGCCCTTCTGCGGGCATCCTCCTCTGACATCGACATCACCGGTTCAGACTTCAATTCTTTTTTACCGCACGAAGGGGCTAAAAAGCCGACGAAGATAATAAGAAAGAAGACGAGGAACGCCCAATTTTTGTGATTCATTCTTTTCTCCCTTTCTGATTCGGTAAAAGGTTAACCCAATGTTGATTTCATGCTTATTGACTCGATTACCGAGTTTATATCTCAAAGTACGCGTATTGTCAAAACAATGAAAACCTGGAATCGGTCTGCTGGATCAGCTGTTTTGATTCTTTTTTACCATAATAAGAACGATTGCGATGGTTGCAAGCAAGGTCGGAAAACGCTAAAGCGGCAAAAAAATGGCGGCCCATGGAGATATGAGCCGCCAGATGAGGAGGACATAGAGGTATGCATAAGATGCATAGATCTGTGGGGTAGGTTATTTATAGACTACTACATTGTGGCATGTCAAGCTTTTTTTTTAATTTTTTTTTGTTTTTTGAATATTTCATTAAAATTCAGGTAGCTAAATACAAAATTACCTCAATCGAAACCCAATCACCCATTCACCAACATTATTTCGCTCGCAGCTCATAGTTTTTGTGTATGGCACCAACAATGGCGATCGGTACATAATCCAATCCCAGGTAATAATAGGTATGATCCACAAATTAAAATATGCTTCCTAACTGAACCGAAATGTTGTATATTTACCAATCCCTCACGGGGACCTGAACTCAGAATTTATACAGTAACGCTATAAGCCCCATATTCAACATATTGGTCGATCCGATGAACACGATCCTTTCATCTATTAGCTAAGGATCAATGCAGGGGAATATTGCGATGTTTAAAAGACGATGGGTGGGGTTTTAGTTTGAATTAGACAGCCGGCAGCTCAATGATTATTTTCGTAGAGTAAAATGAAAACATTACAGAGAGAAAGAACACCACTTTACGTATCTGATGCAAAGAACTGTGCCCGTCACATGGTGAGGGGGTCACTTGGCCAAATTTTGGCAGGGACATTTCAGATCCCTTCATATGAGGAAATGATTACCATTCTGGAAAGGGATTTTGAACATTCATTTGATGAGTTCATGGCACGTCGAAAAATTGTGAAATCGCATCTATCCTGGAGTCAGGAACAAATTGATGATGAAGTAGAAAACCAAAAGATTCGCTTTGAAAATGAGCTCCAGATGAATTTAAGAGTCGCAGCGCTGGACACGATCGAAGAAATCGAAAACTTGGTAAAAAGCTTAAATCAGGCTATCACGAAGTGGAAAGTTGAAAATATTTAGGGATTTTTGTAGATCATCCAGGCCGATGAAATGGGGACACCGGCTCTTCATAAAGCCTTATCCAATCTTATGAGAAAGGACTAGATCTATAAGGCTGAAGATAAAAAATATTTTATTGTTGATAACTTTTTAACGGAGTGGATGCGGAGGGTCTCAAAAGTCGAGGGTCAATTTACATCTTAAACCCGCATTTGCGGCACAGGTACCGGAAGACTCAACTGAGGGAATTACATCATTATAAGCCCGCTGGGAGGAATATCTGAATTGATGGCTTGACGCTTCCATTTGTTGGGCTCACATTGGAGCCGCTATACACTCAAAATTTTTCCTTTATCCGCGGACAAAAAACGACTATTTATCAAACATGAACCAAATCATAGATGCTCACAGCAGTGGAGTTAGCCAGAAGGCCCGCCTGAAACAAATATTGCAGGAGAATCAAATTATCGCCGTGGTTGGTCTTTCACCCCGGCCAAGTCGTCCGAGTCACCGTATTGCAACTTACCTAATGGATCAGAGCTATCAGGTGATCCCTGTAAATCCGGGTCATACTGAAATCTTAGGCCACACTGCTTATGCGGACTTAACCCAAGTACCCAATAATATAGATCTGGTCAACGTCTTTCGCAGGACCGTGTTTGTGCCGCAAATTGTCCAACAGGCCATCGATAGAAAAATTCGAGTGCTCTGGCTTCAAGATGGGATCATCCACACCGAGGCGGCGCTGGAAGCTGCATCCGCTGGGATACAGGTTGTCATGGATCGTTGTATCTATCGGGATCACCAGCAGTTAGTTCGGGCCATACCACTGGGACGGATATTGTCTAATTTTCGCATCCAACAGGATCTTTCTTTAAGCGAAGTAGCCAAACGTCTTGGGATGTCACTGGGCGAACTGAAGGCTCTGGAAAATTCCGACGATAATGAGATCAGTCCGAATATGGTTCGGCACATTGCTTCGGCAATCGAAGGCGACCAGAAGAGAGGGTCAAAGCTTGAATAGTGAATGTACGAGGTCGAAAGACCGTTATCTATTAA
>CBDUUO010000101.1:0-8940 GCA_965370395.1 uncultured bacterium | reverse complement strand
AGCGGGAGAATATCCGCAGACTGGCCGCCTACCCGGAAGGCACTGCCGGTGCGGTGATGACCTCCGAATATGCCGTATTGCCTCCCGGCCTGACCACCGCTGAAGCCATCGACAAACTGAGGTCAGAGGCGCCGGACAAGGAAACCATCTACTATGGGATATTCCCTGTGGTTGATCAGCCTGGCGGTCGGTGTCGCCCTATGGCTGCAGGTGGCAACCGCCCACTGATTGGTGCTCTTTTGCCCTTGGCCGCCGTGCGGCTCAATCTCGACCCGGCGGTAGTTGCCAGCCCGGCGCTTACAACTCTGGTGGATATCACTGGATTGCAGATTTTTTTCAGTACCGCCAAATGGCTGGTGGGGATTTAGATCGTGGGATCAAACGAAACCCCTAAAAACTTCTTGACAAAAAGTCACCCCTAATTTTATAATTCGCCACATGACGAATTATAGGATAAAAACGTGTTTCACTTTTTAAATATCACCAAGGCTCTTGCCGAGGAAAATCGGCTACGCATCCTGCTGGCGTTGGAAGGCCAGGAGCTGTGCGTTTGTCAGCTTATTGAACTTCTCGAACTAGCGCCCTCCACGGTGTCCAAGCACATGTCTGTACTCCGTCAGGCACGTTTGGTGAGCGGACGCAAAGACGGGCGTTGGATGTACTACCGGATAGCGGGTGAGGACTCACCAGCCGAGGTAAAAGAGGCCATTGCCTGGGTGAAAAAATCGCTTTCACGCAATGAACGCATCCACGAGGATGTGAATCGGCTGAAAGAAATACTGAAAATCGACCGGGAAGTCCTGTGCAGCCGGCAGACGCGCTCCAGTGTTTATGAGACCACCCAAGCCACAAGGATATGAATATAAGACAGTGTGGCCGACGGCAGGTAACCTGACAATTTTTATTTTTTCGCACCAGCCGTTCCTGGCGCAAACAAAAAAATCTAAACCGGGAGGAGTAACGGAACGATGAGCAACGATGACGTTATGAACAATGACCGTAAAATGACCAGTGTTTTCGAACGTTTTCTTTCACTATGGGTAGTGCTGTGCATCATCGCAGGTATCCTGCTCGGGAAAATCGCCCCCGGCGTGGCGCAATCTCTCGACGGCCTGGCCATCTATGTCAAGGGGGCGCCGGTGGTATCGATTCCGATCGCCGTCTGCCTGTTTTTCATGATGTACCCCATTATGGTCAAAATCGATTTCGGCGAGGTCATCAAGGCCGGCAAAAGCGGCAAACCGGTGTTTTTAACCCTGTTTGTCAACTGGGCCATAAAGCCCTTTACCATGTACGGGATTGCCATATTTTTTCTGGGCACACTGTTTTATAATTTCATCGGTCCTGATGCCGTGGATCTGGTCAAGATGCCTTTCGGACTTGACTTGCCGGTGGGCGCGACCCACGGGGCCGGCACGGTGGTACTTTCAGACGGGGTAAAAATGCTGCAGGTGCCGCTGTGGCGCAGTTACCTGGCCGGCTGCATCCTTTTGGGCATCGCACCGTGTACGGCCATGGTGCTGGTGTGGAATTACCTGTCGCGCGGCAATGATGGGCTGACGCTGGTGATGGTGGCCATCAACTCGCTGACCATGCTGCTGCTCTACGGGGTGCTGGGCGGATTTTTGCTGGGGGTGGGGCGCCTGCCGGTGCCCTGGCAGGCGCTGCTGCTGTCCATCAGCATTTACGTGGCTCTGCCGCTGGTGGCCGGCTATCTTTCACGCAAGTGGCTTATTGCCGCCAAGGGCGAAACATGGTTTAAAGAAAAGTTTCTACACGTTCTTACTCCCATTACGATTATCGCTCTGCTCATCACCCTGGTGCTTTTGTTTTCATTCAAAGGTGAGGTGATTATCGGCAACCCGCTGACCATCCTGTGGATTGCCATTCCGCTCTTTATTCAGACCATGCTGATCTTCTGGCTGGGGTACGGCCTGGCGCGCCTGTTGAAGCTGCGCTACATCGATGCCGCACCGGCGGCCATGATCGGTGCGTCCAACCACTTTGAGGTGGCCATTGCCACCTCAACGATGCTCTTCGGCATATCTTCGGGAGCGGCCCTGGCAACCGTTGTGGGGGTGTTGATCGAGGTGCCCGTGATGCTGATGCTGGTCAAGATCTGCCTGAAAACTACTCACTGGTTTAAACTGGAAAAAGCTGGCACCGTTGCAGAGCAGGTAAACGCAGGGTAACGTTCCGCATGCAATATCGCCGAAACATTCATCTTTCTGACCTATATGCTTGGTTTATTGCCGAACGTGGCGGTATGATCAACGTGTTAATGGGCGATTACGGGTCCTGGATGTTACGGTTAAGCCTTGATATTTAAATCAGGCCTACACATTTTTCAAGATCCGGTATTATTTTCTCTGCCTCAATTTCCCATCCCACCAGGACTAAACGGGTCTCGGGCTTGCCCTCCCATGTGTCCCAACACGATTGACCGGCCACGAAGTTGAGCAGGACAGTTCGGTCGGGAAATCGGACCGGTCCTTTGATGCGAAATACCTGCCAGGAAAGGATACGCTTATGTTGAGTTTTAACAAAAAAAATGATTTCGCATAAAAGGAATTGTTTCATCCATTAAAACAGCTGAAACAGAGTGTCAAAGGGCATAAAAACTGTCGAAAGTTTGGCCGTTTTTCGGCCAAATTATCTTGTTTCTTTGCGGCGCTGTTCCTCATCGCGGATTTCGCGTCTGAGCAGTTTGCCGACCTTGGATTTGGGAAGCATGTCTCTAAATTCAATATACTGGGGGACTTTATAAGCGACAAGGCTTTCGCGGCACCATTTTATCAGCTCATAGCCGGTGATGCCTTTGATGTCTTCTTTGAGCACCACATAGGCTTTAATCCTTTCTCCCACTTTTTCATCGGGAAGGCCGACAACACAGGAAGCAATGACCGCCGGATGTTCCTGCAGCACAGATTCGATTTCAGAGGCCGATATCCGATAGCCCTTGTGTTTGATAGTATCGACCGTGCGGTCCACAAAATACAGGTTGCCGTCTGCATCCATGGACATGATGTCGGCGGTGCGATACCATTTGATGCCGTCTATTTCGATAAAAGATTCAGCGGTTTCTTCTGATTTGTTCAAGTAATAGGTTACCATATAATCAGAGCAAACCAGCAATTCTCCGGATTCTCCGGTTTTCACCGACTCAAGGGTTGCCGGGTCCACGATTTTTATTTTTTTGGTTGCCATGATACGCCCTACGCTTTTGGGTGGGGTCTCGATATCCACCGGGCACATGGAAACCCCGCCGCAGGTTTCGGTGGCTCCGTATCCCTGAAGGATTTTTCTGCCGAATTTTTGCTGCCAGCGTTTTCCGACTTCAACGGGAAGCAAGTCACCGGCGCTAAACCAGTATTCTACCGACCTCAGGTTATACTGATTGAGGCGATCATGCTCCAAGATCATGCGGTACAGAGTGGGAACACCGATCATGGTTTTGGCCTTAAAGCGCTGTATGGCATCCAGGGCCGCATCCAGGTTGATTTTGGGCTGCAGGATTAAGGTTCCACCCATTAACAGCGTGGCCAGACCGCAGGTCTGCCCCAGAATATGAAACAGGGGCGCATTGCCCATGATCACATTTTCTTCAGGCTCAAACAGGGATTCACTGATGGTAATCTGTTCCCGGGCTGAAACCAGGAACAGGTTATGGGTAAAAGGGACGCCTTTGGGGAATTTCGTGGTGCCGCCGGTATAAAGAATTTCAGCAATGTCATTTCCATCTGATTCGATAGCAGGCTGTTTTTGAGGTGATTTGCGGTATTGGGCCAGCAACTTGCGAAAGGAAAAGGTATTTTCGTCCAAGGCAATTTTACCCCGGGGGACGACATCAAACAGGTAGCCAAAACCGCGTTTCCACCAGGGCAGTAAATCAGCCATCTTGGTGACGACCACCTTTTTGAGATGCGTTTCCGGCAGCACGCTGGTGACATAGCCAAAATTGGTGTCGGCGCAGACAATGGCCTCAGCCTCGCTATCGTTGGCGATATACTTGAGATCGTGCGGTGTGTAGATCGGTGTGATGGGGACGCAGATGCCGCCGATTTTTTGAATTCCCAGCCAGGCCACCACCCACTGGATACTGTTGGGGATATAGATGATGATTTTCTGGCCGGCCGTTAGACCGGCATGCCTGAGGGCGGCGGCGAAACTATCTGCCATGTCTCTAACCCGGCGGTACGAAAATCGGGTGCCTAGGTAAACCACAGCCGTATTATCTTTGCAGCGTTCGGCGGTGTTGGCAAAGCTTGAATAAATCGTGTTTTCAATACGTTTTTGCATGGGCAACATCAAATTCCAAAATAGGCAGCTTTGACTTCGGGATTATCCATCAGTTCGGTGCCAGTGCCCGATAAAGCCAGCATACCGTTTTCAATCACATATCCTCTGTCAATAAACGGCAGTATCGGTCGGGCAAATTGTTCGGTGATCAAAATGGTAATGCCCGAATCTTTTTTAAGATTTTTGATGGCGTCAACCAGCGTGGTCTGCATCATGGGGCTGAGCCCCAGCAGCGGTTCATCCAGCAGCAGTAAGGTCGGTTTTAGGATCAGGGCCATCCCGATTGCGAGCATTTGCTGCTCACCGCCACTTAAAAAACCGGCCTTGCGCCGTTTTAAATTCAGCAGGGCAGGGAAAAGTGAATAAACAGTGTCCATGCGATCCTTTAAAGCTGATTTTTTAACCTGATGGCCGGCGATCTTTAAATTTTCAACCACGTCGCTTTCAGGGAAAATAGGGTGCCGCTCTCTGGATAGAACCAGCCCTTTGTTTACGCGATCAAAGGGTTCGGTTTCAGTGATGTCTTCACCTTTAAATATAATTTCTCCATATATAGTAATCCTTTCCCCGCCTTTGCGCTGTTCCTTGATTTTCATATCGATGATAAGGCCCGATATGGTGTTCATCAGGGTGGTTTTGCCGGCGCTATTCGAGCCGATAACCCCGATAATTTCTCCCTGATCAACCTTCATCGAAAAATCATTCAACGCCAGGGCGTTTTCAAAGAATACCAATAGGTTTTTTACTTCGAGCACGTGTTTCCTACCTGTACAGCTTCTGGTTGCTGGCCTCTGAATGGTTACTGTTTGATTGGTTTAACTGGTTTGATTCGTTCTATTGGTTCGATAAAAAAACCAATTCAACCAATGAGACAAATAAAACTAATTCAACGCGATGTCGTTCAATCCGCAATCGGCAATCCCCAATCCGCAATCACTCTCTATTCGCTGCCCAGATATGCATTTTTTACCTCGGGGCTGTCCATCACATCTGAGGCCTGCCCATCGGCGATTTTTTGCCCAAAGTTAAGCGCAATAATCCGATCGGCAATCCTGAAAAGCTCCTTTAAACGGTGTTCGATCATTATGATGGTTTTTCCCTGTAGACGCAGCTTCTCAATGATGGGAACAATGCCGGCCACTTCAGCCAGACTCAACCCCGAAAAGAGCTCATCCAGGATGATGACATCGGGTCGCAGCGCAATTGCTTTTGCCAGCTCCAGCCGTTTCAGATAACCCTGGGGCAACGCACTGGCAACTTTATAGGCCACAAAGGCATCGCGCTCGAATCCAACTTCTTCCAGCAAGTCAAGCGCCACCGCATCCCGATCACCATATTTGCCGCCGATTAATTGCTTAACCCGCGGGGAATATAATGGAATGATCATATTTTTATATGCCGGAAGCTGGTAAAAAGGTTTTACCATCTGGAATGTCCTGGCGATTCCCAGCCGAACAATTTTGTAAGGCGCCCAGCCGGTAATATTTTTCCCGCGATAGCGGACTTCTCCTTCGGTCGGTTTAACGAAGCCGGTGATCAGATTGACCGCTGTGGTTTTTCCTGAGCCGTTGGGCCCGATCATTCCCAGAAGCTCACCCTCGGCAACCTCAAAATTCAAATCATCGATCGCCTGCACACCGCCGAAATTTTTATAGAGTCCGGAAATTTTTAGCAGGGGAGAAGGGCGCATCACTCGACCTCCACCCATCTTTCAAATTGATGGTATTTGCGCTGAATGTAATGAAAAATGCCCTCCGGTACGGCGACGATAAATACGACAAGGAACAGGCCGTAAAAAACGATTCGGAGCCCACCGAGACCGCGCAATATTTCTGAAAGCGGTACCAGAATAAAGGCGCCGAGCATCGATCCGGCCAATGTTCCAATACCGCCGACCACTGCCGCGGCAATCGGCAGAATGGAATAATCCAGCGCGAACACCGGCATGCCCACAAACATATAAACATGGGTCATAAAGGCTCCTGCAAAGGCACCGATCGCACTGGCAATAAATAAGGCCTGGGTTTTTAACCAGTAAATATTGATACCGGCATTCATGACCGAACGGTCGTTATCATTGATTGCCTTAAGCACCAGGCCGAAATCAGAATTCATCAGGCGCCTGAACCCGAACAGGGATGCCAGCAGAACAAAGAGGATGAGATACACTTCAACCCATCTTCCCGGCAAAGGGCTCAGTCCGCTGAGCCCTTCGGTGCCCCCAAAAATTCGTGTCGCTTCAATGACGCGGACCAGCATCAAGGGCAGCACCAGGGTGACCATTGAGAAATAAATTCCACGCAGTCGCAATACGGGTATTAACAAAACCGTGCCCAGCAGCCCGCCGAACAGGGTCGCCAATGGAATGGTGATATACGGTGACCAGCCAAAATAATGATTCATATTTCCGGCAAGGTAGGCACCGATGCCGAAGAAAAGTGCCTGGCCCAGAGAAACCATGCCGCTCTGCGCCAGAATGTCCCAGCTAATGGCCAGGAGCGCGAAAACGGATACCGAGAGCAAGACGCGCTGCCAGTAATGGCTCAGAACGACTGAAAGCAATAACAAGCCAACGATGGGCAGCAGCCGGGGCGCAGCCAGATATAGCATTTCCCGCCAGGACGACAGGGCAAATACATCGCTGGACCTGGCTTTGATACCTCGATCGATGCGTTCTTTGCGCTTTTGCTTAGAATTCCTTGAATTTAATTCCGCATTCCGCATTCCGAAATTCGCCTTTCCTCCTTTATATCCTTTCTTCGAGTTCTTTTTGTTTACCAAATAAACCGGACGGCTTGATAACCAATATCACCAGAATGGCAATTAACGGCACCAGCATCACCCAATGGCTTTCCAGATAGGTAACGGTGAAGGTTTGCCCGTATCCAATTAAAAAAGAGGCAAGCACCAACCCGCCTGTTGATCCCAGCCCGCCAACAATGCATACGGCCAGCGCATTGATCAGAACACTGTATCCATGCTCGACGTTTATCGTTCCCAGCGGTAATATAAGGATGGCGGCAATGGCTGCGTAAGCGCCTCCGAAAGAAACGCTGAGCATCGCTACCCGATCTGAGTTTATACCGAGGCTAAGGGCGGTGCGTTCATCCTGGGCGATTCCTCTAAAACGCAGTCCGGTCCGGGTATGATGGGTGAAAAACCACAGAAACCCGGCCATGCAAATGCCGATGATCACGATGAAAATCCGCTGCAAATCGATAACCACGCGACCGAGGTGGATACTGGTGTCGATAAAAACCGGCAGCGAATATTGAAAACCAATAAAGCCGATATACTTGAAGAGCTCCAGCAAAGCCAGCCCGATGCCGAAGGTCGCTATGACCTCTGATAGTATCAAACCCCGTATTCGCAACAGAACAAATCGATACATCAACGCTCCGGCTATGGCGGTGGCAGCGACCGCCAGGATAACTGCAAGAAAATAGGGCAGGCCAATCGAATTAAAAAAAACCCAGCATGAAAGTGCACCCATAATATACAGCGCGCCGTAGGCAAAATTGGCGATGCCGCTGATGCCGAAGGTAATGTTAAATCCCAAGGCGATCAGCATCAATATGACGCTGTTTACAAAACCGTATACGATTGCATTTGCTAGCATGGATAAAGGAAGATTTTAGCAGTCATAATAATTTGTAAAGCGGTGATGCGCCGGTAAAATCCCGACTTTAAAATAAGACCTGCCCGCCTTCCAGAAACCGCTAAGGCGAGCAGGTTGGCTGAATTGAATTAAAAATTACGATCCGCTTTTCAGCGCTTAACGTTTCTTTACCCAGGCAGGCAGAACGATTTCACCTTCTGCGATGCTCTTGGGATAGACGATCTTTCTTATGCCGTCGTCTGACCACTGGAAAAAGGCGCCGACGGCGGCTTCAGCCGGATCAACTCCGTAGATCACCTGGTGGCCTTTATCAAACCGGATCCGGCCCATTACGCCCTTGCGGTCTGTTTTTTCGATCTCGGCTACGATGGCGTCCGGCTCAAGGGAACCTGCCCGCTCGATGGCTTCTTTCAAAATGTAAACCGCTTCGTAGGAAGGTGCCGGGCCATGGCCGGCCTGAATCCCTTTTCCATATTTTTCCTTATAGGCGTTATAGAAATTTTTAGCCGGAGCGTATTTTTCTGAAGGCATGTTGCCCAGTTCGAAAATGGCATTCAGCAGTCCCCCGATTTTGCCGTCAAAGGTTTTCCAGGCGACCTCGCCGGCCATCGGGGAAATAAATCCGGCGATTAAGCTCGGGACCTGAATACTCTTCCATTGCTTCACCAGTACACCGCTTTCAGGCATGTCGAAACACGCAAACAGGATACCTGCATCCAAATTCTTGGCCTTCATCAATGCCGCAGAGAAGTCCGAAAATCCGGTGGGAAACTGGTCATGGCCGACGACTTCGATGCCCAAGCCCGGATAAACTTTTTTGGCCATATAGCCGGCCGTAGCCCTGGCCCAGGCGACATCCTGGTTCAGGATATACACCTTGTCAAAGCCGAATTGGTTTTTCAGGGCGGTATGGGTTCCGGCTAAAAGTTTAACCCAGTAAATGACATTCATGGAAACCCTGAAAACGTATTTGTATTTTTCAGGGTCCTTTTTAATTTTAGCCTCAGTGCCCGGACTCATCG
>CBDUUO010000100.1:0-9037 GCA_965370395.1 uncultured bacterium | reverse complement strand
GCCCGGAAATTATCGATAAATTGCGATAACCTTTAAATACATGAGCCGATAAAGTTAGATCACCATGGAAACAATCCTAATTGTGGATGACGAAAAAAATTATCTGACCATTTTAAGCGCACTCCTGGAAGATGAGGGCTTTGAAGTGTTGACAGCCCCCGGTGGACCCGAAGCGCTTGAAGTTCACAAATCATCGGATCTGGACCTCATTCTCACCGATATGAAGATGCCAAAAATGGACGGCATTGAATTGCTTGAGAATATAAAAGAAAACGATCCGGATCTGCCGGTTATCATGATGACGGCTCACGGTACGGTGGATAAAGCCGTCGAGGCAATGCAGAAAGGGGCTTACACCTATGTCTTGAAGCCCTTCGACAACGAACGATTGATTATTTATGTAAAAAAAGCCATCTCCATGTATCAGGTGGTCAAAGAAAACCGGCGCTTACGTGATGCGGTGGAATCTCAGTATCGTTTCGGCAACATTATCGGCAAAAGCAAAAAGATGCGGGATATCTTTGATACCATTCAGAAAGTCGCCCCCTCCGGTGCGACGGTTTTACTTGAAGGCGGAAGCGGCACGGGCAAAGAACTGGTCGCCCGGTCGATTCATTTTAACGGTCCCAGGCGCGAAAAGCCTTTAGTGGCCGTAAATTGTTCGGCCCTTGCTGTAAATTTACTGGAAAGCGAACTTTTTGGCCATGAGAGAGGTGCATTTACCGGCGCGGTGGCGACAAAGAAGGGCCGTTTTGAACTGGCTGACGGCGGAACGCTTTTTTTAGATGAAATTGCAGAATTGTCACCGAACCTGCAGGTTAAGCTGCTGCGGGTACTTCAAGAAAAAGTTTTTGAACGGGTGGGCGGTGTCAGAACCATATCGGTGGATATCCGCATTATTGCTGCAACCAACAAAGATTTGCACCAAGAAATGCAGGAGGGTCGATTCCGTGAGGACCTTTATTACCGGTTAAATGTCGTTCATATTGTTTTGCCGCCCCTGAAGGCGCGTCAGGAAGATATTCGTCTTCTGGTGAATCATTTTATTAAAAAATATGCCTCCGAGCGCAAATCCGCTGCCCCGGTTACCGGGGTCGACCAGGAAGTGGATCGGCTGTTTTATGACTACAATTGGCCCGGGAATATTCGTGAACTGGAAAATGTGATCGAGCGGGTGATGATCCTGTGCCCGGGCGAGATCATCCGGGTGTCGGATCTTCCCAAGGGGTTTAAGGATAATGTTTACAACACGTTACATCTTGAGGGCATACCGGCGGACGCAAGGCTTTACGATACCCTGGCAATGATCGAAAAGACCATGATTGAGCGTGCCTTGAAAATGTCCAACAATGTCCAATCCCATGCAGCGGCTTTGCTGGGGATTGGTAAAAGCGGTCTGAATCAGAAAATAAAAAAATATAATCTGGAAGTGGGCTAAAAAAATGAACGCCTTCTTTGTATCTTAATGATACGGTTCATTTTTTTAATGCGGTTAATTCTTCTTCTACCATGTCAAAATAGATGGAGTTCGGATGGTTGTTCAGAATCTTCTGCAGCGTCTGTTGACTTTTTGCGGCCTCTCCCAATTTTTCATACATCAATCCCAGGTTAAAAAGGGCTTCCTCGCGGATAGGCGAATCCGTTGCTGATGCGGCTTTTTCAAAATAAGCGGCAGCATTTTGCTCATCTTCAACATGCTGATAGGCATATCCCAGGCTGCTTAAAATCAAATTATAGACCAATTTATCATCTTTAAAGTCGTTGAGCGACTGTTTATAAAGCGCTATGGCTTTCTCATACTGTTGGGCATCGTAGCTGATATTCGCATAAATAAGCCGGGCAAGTTTGCCACCGGCGTTGCCGCCATATTTTTTTATGATGCCCTGAAACGCTTCCGATACCTGGCTGTAGGCCTCAGCCGCCGCCGATGCCTTTTTCAGTGTTTCGTATTTGGATTGGGTTTGTCCCAGAATTGAAAATGCGTTTGTTTCTGCGCGTTGTGCGAAGAACCGGTATCCAAAGAAGATTAAAACAATCGCCACAATCGCGCATAGCGTATAGGAAATCTGTTTTTGATGCCCTGTGACAAAGGAAATCGCCTTACCGGCAAATGTCATAAATTCATCCGGTTCTTTTAACAGTTGCTTGCGGGTCTGGGTTTTTTTCTTGGTTGCCATTTAACCTCCCTGCTCATTTTAAGTGAGCTAAAGTGACTAAAGTGAGCTAAAATGCCTAAAGTTGAGGAATTCTGTCATTTAAATATAAAAAAGATGGAGCGCAGCGACTCCATAACTTTAGGCACTTCCCGCTTTAGATCACTTTAGTCACTTATCATTTTAGTGCACTTTAGGAAATTTTTCGATTTGTTAAAAAAAGCGATTTATAGCATCCCTTTGCTAATTTTCAAAAGAATTATTTAACTAACTTCCGAATCCTTTCCCAACCCGCATCGGGGATATTGGCACCCACCACCTGACACACTTCATAACCGCAGGCCGAGCCCAATTCGCCGCATTGTTCCAGCGCATATCCATTGACAAGTCCGTAAAGAAAGCCCGCTGCCCATAAATCGCCGGCTCCGGTGGTATCGATGACCGGCGCTCCGGTTTTGGGTTGGATCGGTACAATCTGATCACTGCAGGCGATGAAACTCCCTCGTTTCCCGACTTTAAGAACCGCAATTTCTACATCTGCTGCCAGGGCCTGGATGGCACGGGTCTCATCTTTGTGCCCGGTATAGGCCAGGGCTTCGTCCTCATTGGCGATAAGGATGTCGACAAAAGATTCAACGATGTGCTGCAACAGTTCGTGGGATTCTTTAACCACATTAAAACTGGCGAAATCCAGAGAAACCCTTGCGCCGGTGCTTTTGGCTGTTTTAAGAACCTTTAAAATTAATTCCGGATTGAACAACAGGTAGCCCTCGATATGAACAATGGCTGCATTTAAAAAACAATCTTTCGTTATATCTTGTGGTCTTAATTCAGCCGATGCGCCCAGGAAGGTAAACATGGAGCGTTGGGCATCGGGTGTAATGATTGAAAGAACCCGACCCGTGGGTGTGTCTGAACGCAAAAGCGCCGGTTCGACATTTTGACGTTTTAAATCATTCTCAAAAAATTCACCCATCACCCCGTTGCCGCATTTACCGACAAAACGGGCCGCCCCGCCGAGTTTGCCAACCCCGACAACCGTATTGCAGGCTGATCCTCCGGGAACGAGGGTGGGTGGCTGTGATGAAAGCAAAAGGGTTTCGTCAATAAATTCTTTGTTTACGTAAGTCATTCCGCCTTTTACGGCGCCGGTTTTACTTAAAAAACCCTCGTCTTCATGAGCCAGCATATCAATCAAGGCTGAACCCACACCGACAATTAATTTTTTATCTTTATATCGGTTGCGAAAGGTGTGCACTGTTTGTTAACTTGCCTTCCAATCCATCTGTTGCTTTGCGCCGATGACAGCGACATGTTTAACGTGCTCTGTTTGACGACCCTAGCCCCACCGGCTACCAGACCAGTGACTTATGGATCCAGCCTTTATCACCGTCAGCATGTTCAATGTATATCCAGCTGCCTTCGCGCTTAAGGACTCTGAAGGGGATTCCTTTTTCGACGGTGAAAATAATTTTATTGCTCGTACCGGGTCCGGAGCGGATATTGCACGTGTCATTTTTGGTAATCACCGCCGAAATTTTGCTCACAAGCGACTGGTGCACCCATCCCTTGTCGCCTTCAAAATCCTCAAAATGGTACCATTGTCCGGATTTTTCAATCACCTGGAGTGGAAAATATTTTTCCACTTTCCATAAAACATTGTGGTTGGTCCCCGGGCCGGATCGAATATTGGCTACAGGAGCCGATACCGCCAAGCGTTCGGCGCTTGCGGCTCCGGCCAATAACATAATTAGCAGAAAAATGATGATCGATTGAACCTTCATTACCATCTGATTCCCTCCTCATCGATACGGTTAAGGTCCCGATTGGATGCCCGTTGTCAAGTTTATACCGCTTTCCATAATAATGTTCCGAATTGCGGAATTGGGGTGTAAGCGCTTGTACGGTTGTAGAAAAAAACGTCTGAATACCGGACGTTTTTTTGACAACCACTATCAGTCGGCTCAAGTCCGGTTTTTATACAGAAAAAAAATCTATTTCAGGTAACTGGACGCAGGTCAGCCGGTTACCGTAAACGGCTCCGGTGTCGATCCCGATTTTATTTGTCTGCATCAGCGGTTCCTTAAATGGTGTATGTCCGAATATGACGCGTTTGCCGAAATCGAAATCAGAGTATATGAATTCATCACGGATCCAAAGCAGATCCATCTTTTTCTGTGATTCAAGGGGCACCTTTTTACGAAGACCGGCATGTACAAAGATATAATCATCGGTCTGATAATAGAGGTGCAAAGAATTAAAAAATTGGAGATGCGCGGACGGTACGGGATACCCTTCTGGATTGTTCGGGTGGTTCAGATACGCATCCAGGGTCCGCTGGCCGCCATTTAGCAGGTAGGTAAACCGATCGCTGCCATCCAGGTAATTCTCCAGCATATCTTCGTGATTGCCCTTTAAAAATAGGGTGCCCGGCAATTGTTTCTTCAAATCGATCAGGTAGTCCACCACCTCAATGGAGTCCGATCCGCGGTCGATATAATCCCCGATGAAAATTAATTGGTCCCGGCTGAAATTTATCGGGATTTTATCCATCAGTGCGCAAAGTTGGCCAAAGCACCCATGAATGTCGCCAATCACAAAGATTTTTTGCATGAGGTACCCGTTATAGAATCAATTTTCCAGCATGCCAGTATTCCATCACCAAGACAAATTATCAAGCCTCGAAAAATTCTATTTCCCTAGAGTTCGTTCTGGGAATTTTAAGACGCTATATTACCTTAACACAAAGGTACGCCGAGGTTGATCGAGACGTGTGATGCCTTCTTCTTTTGCCTCCTGCAAGGCGGTCCGATAATCAGCCGGCGAAAGAAACGCATTTAAACCGCTTATTTCAGCGGCGCGTCCACATGGGCGGTACTGGGACATAATGTTCACATAACTGCGGGTTGAAATCTCCCTGGCAATAAACCGCATAATTTTGCGGGTGCCCGCCATTCCGCCGGGCAAGACGAGGTGGCGAATTAACAGGCCTTGCCGGGCAACAGCGGCATCATCGGTGATCAGGTCGCCCACCTGGCGGTGCATCTCTTTCAGGGCCCTGCAGGCAACTTCCGCATAATCCGCTGCCTGACAGACGTTTTCGGCAACTTGCGGGTCCCAGAATTTGAAGTCCGGCATGTAAATATCAAACACACCCTCCAGTAACCGGAGTGTGGAGGGCAAATCGTAACCGCCGGAATTGTAAACCAGGGGCACGCAAAGCCCCTGTTGAACGGCAATTTCAAGGGCAGCCAGAATTTGAGGAACCACATGTGACGGTGTGACAAAGTTGATATTATGACATCCCTGCTGCTGCAGAGCGAGCATAATTGCAGCCAGCTCCTCGTTCGAAACTTTTTGGCCGCAGCTTTCATGGCTGATATCGAAGTTTTGGCAAAACAAACACATGAGATTGCAGTGCGTAAAAAAAATGGTGCCAGAGCCGTGTTTGCCCACCAACGGCGCTTCCTCACCGAAATGGGGGTTGTAACTGGAAACCCAGGCCTGCTGGGCGGTTTTACATACGCCGGTTTCACCGGAAAGCCGGTCAATCCGGCATTTACGCGGGCAAAGGTTACAAGGACTGAGAAGATTGTGAGCGGTTTTTATCTTTTCCTGCAACAGCCCTTTTTCAAAGGTTTTGATATATGCGGGTTCAAAAGGTTCCATTTATGGGTTCTTTTTTTTATGTTTAATGGGTTCAACCAGAATTTTCTGGGCAAAGCCCCGTCCAAGGACATAGCGCTTATAATCCGCTGCAATGGCCATCTGGCCCTGGCTGTTGTTTGATATGACTTCAATTTCATCTCCGAGCCGCAATCCCATTGACAATAATCGCATCCGGGCACTTAGGCCCCCGCTAAAATCCCTGAGCACAAGCCGTTCTCCCGGTTTGGCCATAATCAAGGTCATCAGTTGAATGCGATCTTTAAGGCATTCCTCGCAGATGCCGTAAATTTCCATTTTATGCTGCAGCATGTGGAATCCTTTCGCTGCTGCGATTCTGATTTGCAATTCTTCCAGACGATCTTCTTTGAACTCAATAATTTTTCTGCATTTCGTACAGATCATATGGTCGTGATGCTGGCCCAGATGGCGATGTTCATAACGAAGGTCGCCATTGTCAAATCGGCTTTTTTGGGCAAAGCCAAAACGGCACAGCAGCTTCATTGTCTCACGCACAAATTCAGAATCAAGGCTCCAGCCGTTTTGGTCAAGAAGCCCTACCATTTCGTCGATGGTCACATGCTTTTCGATCTGTAAAAAGACTTCGAGAACCTTGAATCGATCTTCGAAACAATCGATTTGTTCCTGCTTGAAAAGCTTTTTGAACTGTTCTTTTTCCTGAATATGAATTTGTTTCATCTGAATTCCCTATTCGGACAACGGGTTCTGGCAATGAATGTTCTAATTGGAGACAAGCGTGAAGGTCTTAGCAATTTAGGTCATATTTAGGCAGGGATCAATTAAACTGGGCTGTCGGGAAAGGTTTTGAAATTAACCTTCATGTCCCGGGATTTCATAGGTGGTGCAACTGCCGCTGGGGCAGTTTCGAGTTTTTGCACTGGCGCCATCACTTTTCCCTGAACCGCTGCCCATGCTGTAACAGGAAGCGCTTAGAACCCGTTCAAATTCGTCAGAGTTGCAGTGAGGGCATTTGAGCTCCACCTCTTCCTCTTGTTTCATAACCAAGATCTCAAAGCAGTCATTACATTTTAAGCATCTAAATTCATATAGTGGCATGGGTTTTCCTTGCAAACTCAGGCATAAGGGCTCGTACCAAAAGAACAGTAACCCTATAATATGCTTATCTTACTCAGATTGTCAAGGCGCTCAGGATTCGAAAGCCATGCAGAAAAAAGGTGACAGCAGTGATGTTTGACCTTAATTTTAGGAAAGTTTAAATCATGCGGGTTGCCCCCTTTAAAATTTTCAACTTCTCATTAATTTTTATGCAAGATTCAGGTAATAGGTTGTTTTAGATATGCCCCAATCGCACCATAAATCTTATTCTGCCGTCTGGTTAAAAAATATCGCTGAAGTCGATCAGGCGCAATGGGATGAGCTCGCGGAACCTTTGGACACGCCCTTTTTGGAATGGGAGTGGCTTCACCAAATGGAGATCTCCAAAAGCACCACCGCCGAAACCGGCTGGCGCCCTCACCATTTAACGGTTTGGTCTCGTGATCAATTGATTGCGGCAGCCCCTTTATACATCAAGCAACATAGTGCGGGGGAGTTCGTGTTTGATCATGTCTGGGCTGATGTGGCCGATCGGCTAAATATTTCTTACTACCCCAAACTTGTCGGCATGAGTCCGTTCACCCCGATGGTCGGATATCGGTTTTTAACGGCAACCGCAAAAAATGAGGAGGCATTGACCCGTTACATGGTTAATGAAATTGAGCAATTCTGCCGCCAATACTCAATTTCCGGCTGCAGCTTTCTTTTCGTTGATCCGCAATGGCGCCGGCTGATGATTAACTGCGGGTTCATCAGCTGGCTGCATCAAAGTTTTACGTGGCAAAATGCAGCCTACCAGTCCTTTGATGACTATCTGGCGGTATTTAATTCCAACCAGCGACATAATATCAAACGGGAGCGCCGGTCCATTGCGAAAAATGGCATCACCCTGAAAATCTTTGAAGGAGATCAAATTCCGCCGGCCTATTTTTCAGAGATTTATCCATTTTACGAACGCACCAACGATAAGTTCGGCCCCTGGGGTTGCAAATATCTTAAGAAGAGTTTTTTTAAAGGATTGGCGGATCGCTATCGTCATCGATTAGTGTTTGTGGCCGCTTTTGAAGAGGCAAATGCGGATTCGCCGTTGGGTCTTTCACTTTTAGTCCGTAAGCGCGACCGGCTGTTTGGCAGGTATTGGGGCTGCTCAAAAGAAATTAATTACCTGCATTTTAATGCCTGCTATTACCGCCCCATAGAATGGGCGATTGCCAACGGCATCAACCGGTTTGATCCGGGTATGGGCGGGTATCATAAAGTTCGGCGCGGCTTCACGGCTGTCGGCAATTTCAGCCTGCACCGTTTTTTTGATCAGCGTCTTGAGCATATCATGAATGCCCATATCGAAGAGATCAACCGTCTGGAACAGAAACATATTGATGAGTTGAATGAGGAGCTGCCGTTTGCCCGCAACGCCTAAACCGGATAAACCGGAAAAATGGCCACCAAGGCACAAAGACACAAAGTAAAACTGTTTGTAAAAACCAAACTTTGTGTTTTGGTGTCTTGGTGGCGAAAATGTTTTTGCACAAAATGCAAAGAATTCACAATTAAGACTCTAAAATGTTCAATTAGGTGGGGGCTACTTTTTGATCCTCTCGGCAATAAACTCGTGAAACTGCTCGGAGATTTGCTTTTTCCAGAGCCCGATATAACCGGTTCTGACTGAAACTTCGGTCCAATCGGGATCGATGATGCGGATTTTTACCGTCATGGGCGTCTCATCGACCCGCTTGGATTTAATCGTTGTTTGGGTACCATCGGTCTTCTCTTCAAGAATGGGCTGATTCATATCCTGTAAAATACCTTTGCACACTTCGTAGGTTGTTTGGTAATTTGCCTGATAGGTTCGGTTCAATTGGCCGTCAACATAGGCAAAGGTTCCTGCTCCGGCACCGGCTCCAACCACAAGGGCAATACATCCGGTTGATAGTAACAAATGCATAATGACAATCAGTAAATATAGCCTTTTTAGCATATCCGGCCTCTTGCGACGCGTTAAAGTTAAGGTCTTAACTGTCAGGTTCTCAGGCGGTGCTGGATACTCGTTACTAGTGTGGTATCCCTTATGTAATTTACAAAACACGGATTGATTTTATCAATCTTCTTTTTCAACAATACAGGTGTCAGGTGTCGGGTTT
>CBDUUO010000099.1:0-9042 GCA_965370395.1 uncultured bacterium | reverse complement strand
ATTTTTTCTTTACCATCGGACGCCGGCCAGTTATACTTCCGTTTATTATGGAAATATAAATCTTGCCTAATTTCAGCAGAATTTAGCTACCGTTTTTTGTGGCAGCCGATACGCCGGTGGTAACGAGGAGCAAAATTTCGAAATCCGAAATCCGAAACTCGAAACAATATAAAATGACAGAAATTCAAAATCCAAAAAAGGACAGGGTTTCAATATTATTTAGGCTTTGTCTAAATTGACCGGAGTCAGAGAGTCCCGGGAGTTTTGGACATTTTAGCATTCGATATTTTGATTTGTTTCGGCCAATTTTATAAAATCAGGCGATATTCGAATTTCGGATTTCACTATAGCCTACTTAGGTTTAGGAATATAATCGGGTTATTTCAACTATTCAATTCATACCTCGGGCACGGACAAGTATGCGCAAAGAAATCATCGGCATATTTTGTTTTTTCCTGGTCATTTTTACCCTGATCAGTCTGTTGTCATTTAGCCCGAATGATCCCTCGATTCATAACGCCAAAGCCGGGGGCTCGATTCACAATTTGTTCGGTGTGCTCGGTGCGCATGTATCGGGCGCTTTAATCGGGCTCTTTGGGATCGGGGCATTTTGGATCCCGCTGTTGCTACTGTTGACCAGCATGCATTTTTTTGGGGATCGCCCGATGAAGGCCAAAATTTCAACCCTGATCGGCGGTATTCTGCTGGTGGTCACTACCGGCAGTCTGCTGGCCATGCAGCAAAATACCTATGTTATGTTCGGCAGCCAATTTTCAGCCGGCGGCCTGGTCGGCATTCCGTTTAAATCATTTTTAACAAAATACACCAATTTCAGCGGTGCGCTAATTATATTGATCCTGCTGTGGGTCATCGGGTTCATACTGTCCACCGGCTTTTCATTGATTGCCTTCTCCTTGCGATGCTGGGATTGGATATCCGCTATAGCGGACCGTGTGATGACCGTATATCTTAAATGGAAAGAGCGCCGGGAACGGGCAAAGAAATTCGCCAAAATTGACCGCGAAACCACCCGCAAAAAGGCCAAAAAAATAAAAATAAAAGCCTCAACGGCCAAACCCATGAAGCCTGTTCCGGCACCCAAGCAGGAAGAATTCAAGTTTATGAAGACCGGAAAAGGCTTCCAGCTACCGTCGATTAATTTTCTGGAGGAGCCGGAATTTCAAATCGGTTCTGCGGATGATGAAAATTTGCGTATGCAATCCCAGCTGCTTGAGAAGAAGCTGGAAGATTTCGGGGTTCACGGAAGGGTGATTGAGGTCGCCCCCGGACCGGTGATTACCACCTTTGAATACGAGCCGGCCCCTGGCGTAAAGATCAATAAAATTGTCAGCCTGACAGACGACCTGGCGCTGGCCATGCGGGCAACCAGTATCCGGATTGTGGCTCCGATTCCCGGCAAAGCGGTCATTGGTATTGAGGTTCCGAACGCCAATCGCCAGATGGTCAAATTCAGAGAGGTTATTGCATCCAGCGTATTCGAAAAATCAAAATCGAAGCTGACCCTTTGTCTGGGCAAAGATATTGTCGGCAATCCGGTGGTTGCAGAACTGGAAAAAATGCCGCATCTGTTAATTGCCGGTGCCACCGGTACCGGTAAAAGCGTCGCCTTAAATGCGATGATTTGCAGCCTGCTTTACAAATCCAAACCGGATGAAGTCAAAATTATTATGGTCGATCCCAAACGCATCGAGCTTGCCAGTTATGACGGGATCCCCCATTTGATCACCCCGGTGGTCACCGATCCAAAGAAAGCCACCAGTGCGCTTTTTTGGGCGGTACGCGAAATGGAAAAACGTTACGAACTGCTTTCCGAAATGACCGCCCGCAATATCAAACAATACAACAATAAAGTGGCCAAGGCGAAAAAGCCGGCCGATAAGGAAGCACCCGAAACGCTGCCTTATATCGTGATTGTTATTGATGAGCTTGCCGACCTGATGATGCTTGCCTCGCGGGATGTTGAGGTGGCGCTAACCCGGCTGGCCCAGATGGCCCGGGCTGCCGGAATCCATCTGATTTTAGCGACCCAGCGGCCTTCTGTGGATGTATTAACCGGCATTATAAAAGCCAATTTCCCGACCCGTCTGACCTTTCAGGTTTCTTCCCGAGTCGATTCTCGAACCATTATCGATACCATTGGTGCGGAAAATCTGCTCGGCAGCGGGGATATGTTGTTTTTGCCGCCCGGCACCGCAAAGCTGCAGCGCATTCACGGCGCCTATATTTCAGAAAACGAGCTGACTCAGATCACTGCATTTCTAAGGAGCCAGGAAAAACCGGAATACGACGAAGAAGTTACCGAAATATCCACCATCCAATCCACGGAATCCGACGATGATGATTATGACGAGCGTTATGACGATGCGGTGGCCCTCATCACCAAGACCGGACAAGCCTCTATTTCCATGATTCAGCGCCATTTGCGAATCGGGTATAATCGGGCGGCCCGGATTATCGAAAAGATGGAAAAAGAGGGTATCGTCGGCCCTTCAGACGGCGCCAAGCCCAGGGACGTTCTCGTCAGCAGCTTTGATCGCAGGTCACAGGAGTGATGGCCAAATGACAAGAATACCGCTTCATTCGAAATTCCTTGTTCGACATTCGATATTCAATCCGCGTTTAAGCGAATCCGACCATCTTATGCTTCAGTAAGCTGGAAAAGCATGATTGGAGGGCATCCGAGTACGAGAACGACGAGGAGCACGATTCGGATTAATTTATCGTCCTCGTCCTCGAGAACCGTGACGATGAACATTGACGCCAAGCTACTCAGCAGTATTAAAGGTTTTCTCGACGAGGATGAAGGGCGCTGTCTTTACGAGATTGCGCGTAAGGCGAGTCGAGCGGGCCCGTGTCTGGAGATCGGCAGCTATTGCGGCAAATCAACGATCTATATCGGCATTGCCTGCAAAACGAACAATGGCATCCTGTTTTCCATCGATCATCATCGAGGGTCTGAAGAACAACAACCCGGTCAGGCGTATTTTGATCCCGGGCTTTTTGATCCTGAAACCGGCCGGGTGGACACTTTCAGGGAATTTCGCAAAACCATCGAAAAGGCCGGTATCGAAAATACGGTGGTACCCATGGTGTGTTCCTCTGTGGTCGCCGCCCGCCGGTGGGCGACGCCGTTAAGCCTGGTATTTATCGACGGCGGGCATTCATGCGAAACGGTGTTCAGTGATTACAACGCCTGGGCGGGGCACATCATTGCAGGCGGCTTCCTGCTGGTGCACGATATCTTTCCCGATCCGCAAAAAGGCGGTCAAGGGCCGTTGCGAATCTACCGGCTGGCGCTTGCTTCCGGCCTTTTCCGGGAGATTAACATGGTCGATACCCTCGGGGTGTTGCAGCGACTTGAAGGCGGAGAGATCCCCCCTGTGCCGGTTTGAAATTCCCCAATCCCTCAATTCCTGAATTCCTCAATTCGCGCCCCCTTTTTTTTTCTTAAATAAACCACCAGGCTTTTTCCCAGAACCGGATTGAGCAATCTATCCATCCAACCGACCCATTTTGGTTTTTTCATGATATCCCAGGATAAAAAACGATGGTATAGGTTCACCATTACCGCGTCTTCGCGGTCGGGTCCCACCAGGCATTTCAGCCACCAGTAAGGGGTGTGCAGGCTGTGGGCATAATGCACCGCCCAGCGTTTTAGGCCGAGACTTTCCAAACACCGGATTAACTTTCTTCTGCGGTAAATTCTGATATGGCCGTTATTTGAGGCCGTATAATCTTTGGATAGCGCCCAGCATATGCGTTCCGGCAGGTAACGGGGAACACTGACAACCAGGTTATGCCCCGGCTTTAGAACCCGGATGAGTTCACTGGCAGCGATGTCATCCCGGGCAACGTGCTCCAGTACTTCGGAGCAAATAACCAGATCGAACACATCGTCTTTAAACGGCAGGCCGGCGATATCGGCCGCAGCCAACCCCCACCGTCCGCCGCCGTGTTCACCCAGCTTTTCATGCAATTGAATCCTGTTTCTGGCTTCACAAAGATCATTTATATTGTGGTCAGCGCCAATAACGTTAATTTTTCTAAACTGAAAGACTGCCGAAGTGTGGCGTCCCGTTCCACAGCCGATATCCAGTATGCGGTAACCGGGCCTGATTTTGAGCTGCTTGAAATCAACGGTGATCACGAATGGCCTCCCGATATACCGCGACGGTCTTTTGGGCCGCTTTCAACCAGGTAAAACGTTGCTGAACCCTTTGATAGCCCGCCCAGCCCAATTTTTGAGCCAGTTGCGGTTGCTCCAGGATCGTCAAAATGGCATGGGCCAGGGCCTGATCGTCAGCCGGCGGCACCAGAAGACCGGCATCACCCACGACCTCGGGCAGCGCCCCGCCGGTGGTGCTGATCACCGGCACCGCGCATGCCATGGCTTCGCCGACGGGCAATCCAAATCCTTCATACACCGACGGCACAACCGCAGCCGTTGCCTTTGCGTATTCGCGCACGAACTGCTCGCCGGTGATCCGACCGGTGAATGTGATTAGATTTCCGATGCCCAGCTTTTGAATCAATTCCTGGCTGTATCCATTTTTTTGGGGTGTTCCCACAACCGTAAGTTGGACCGGGTGTGTTTGAGCGACTTTTGAAACCGCCCGCAGCAGGTAATAAAGTCCTTTTAAGGGCATATCGGCGCTGTTGGTGACGATCAGCCGGTTTTTTTCCCGGGGAATTTCGGGAATCGGATAAAACAGATCGGTGCGAACGCCGTTGGGTATGATTCTGAATCGGTCCGGGGAAATATTAAAATGGCGGGAGATATCATTGCCGGCTGTTTTGGATACGGTAACGATGTGGGAAAGCATTCTGGCAACGCGTTTTTGCATGCCGATAAACGAATACCAGCGCCATTGTTGCATTTTTCTCAATATGGTCGGAGCGGATCTGACGGCGATTTTGCGATCGACGGTGATGGGATGGTGGATGGTGGCGATGGTGGGCAGCCATTTTTTTACGGTCAGTAGACCGTAGGACAATCCCTGGTTGTCGTGGATGATATCATATTGATGGTGCTTGTTTCGCAGGAATCGACGGGCCCGCAATCCAAAGGTAAAGGGCTCGGGGAATCCCATGGTCGAAACCCCCATCCACTCGATTAGATTGATGGGCCGGGAAAGCTCTTTTAAAGACGGCATCCTGAACAGATCATCCGGGTTATACAGATCCAGAGATGGAAGCTGATAAAACGGGATGTCATCATCAAGGTGCGGCTGCGGTGGACCGACAACGACCTCTACCTGATGCCCGAGATCCTTCAGGGAGCGACTTAGATTTTTCAGATAAACGCCCTGACCGCCGCAATGCGGGTTGCACCGGTAGCTTAAAAGGCAGATTCTAAGGGGTCTTGACGCTTCTCTCGGCATATTCGTAACAGGATTGTAATTTTTGGCGCTTTTTCCGGCTAAAGCTGTTTGTCAGAAGCCCAGAGATTAAAGATTGAATATTTTCGATTGAATATTGAATATTTAAGGTTCGCCTCCGGCGGATCAATTATAGAAAAACCTATTCATAAAAATGGCGGAGCGCAGCGACATCCACAAATCTTCAATCTTCAATTTTCAATATTCAATTCTCCCGCTGTCTTCTGGCATGATTTTAAAAATAAGGCAATATCTATCGGCCCATCGCTCCTGTTGGTGGCTAATGTTTTTGCCCAAAGTGTCGATACCACACCTAGCGGCTTTGGCAGTCAACCATGGCTGCAATATTTTGAAATTATATCCAGTTTAAAAAAATAGCAGACGGTGTCCGACTGCTGCCGGTTTTTGCCAATGGATAGTGAAAAAAAAGAAACCATCCTGTTTGTCGATGATGAAGAGAGTATTGTAAACGTTTCCAGCGAATACTTTCAGCGCAAAGGCTACCGGACCCTGACCGCCAGAACAGGCCCTGAGGCGCTTAAAATTCTGGCGGGCGAAACCATAGACTGCTGTTTTACCGATATTAATATGCCCGAAATGAACGGGCTAGAACTTGCCGAAAGAATTCGAACCCACGATAATACGATGCCGGTGATCGTTATGACCGGTTATCCCTCACTGGAAAACACCATCCAGACCATTAAAAACGGCGTGGTCGATTTTTTGATCAAGCCGGTCAATTTAAAACAGATGGAGTTGTGTGTCCAGCGCGTGATGCAGCAGCGCAAAATGTTTGTGGAAAATATTCTTTTAAAAAAAGAAGTCGAAGGCAAGCAGCGTCTGCAGAAGCTAAACCAGGAGTTACTGGTCAAAGTTAAAGAACTGAACATCCTGAACAAAATAATGAAAAAATTTGCCGCCATCAGTTCCAGCACCGATGTGTTCAAGCGGGCCGTTGATATCGCCCTGTATATTTCCCGCGCCGATATTACCGGTTTTTATGTGATCAATGAGGCGGTTCAGGAACCGGTCAAAGTGTCATCATCCGCTGCGGTCTTGGCCGGTTCGGCTGCTTCCCCGAATGACAAAAGCGGCGATAGGGAACTGCAGAAATCGTCCCTTGCCGAACAGAAACCCTTAAGATCCGCCCTGATAATGGAAGTGGTCGCAGATCAGATCCCGCTGTTGATCTCTGAAAACACCGCAAGCAACGGTTTGCCGACTGAAATCAGCTCGGTGATGATTGTGCCTTTAAGAATCCGGGATAAGGTTTTTGGCGTGATCACCGCCATCGTGAATCAGGGGCAAAAGCGCTTTACCGAAAAAGATCTTTATTATCTTTCATTTTTGGCCCAGAGCGCAGCCCAGGCCATTGAAAATCTGGCCCTTTACGAAAATATCTATGAGAATCTTTTTGCCACCCTATACGCATTTGTAAAAGCGGTGGAGGCCAGGGACTTATATACCCGGCAACACTCCAGCCGTGTTACCGGTCTGTCCATTGTTCTGGGAAAACAACTCGGGTGCTCTAAAGAAGAGCTGGAGATTCTCAATTTTGCCGGCCATCTGCATGACATCGGCAAAATCGGCATCCGGGATGACATCCTGCTTAAGCCCGGCAGATTGACCAACGATGAGTTTGAAAAAATCAAGGATCATCCGGTCATCGGGGCCAATATTCTCGAGCAGCTGGGTTTGTGGGAGAAAGAAAGGCAGATTATTCGCTGCCATCACGAACGTTTTGACGGTAGCGGTTATCCCGATGGGATCAAGCAACAGGATATTCCATTTTTGGCCCGCATTTTATCTGTGGCCGATGTCTACGATGCAATGGCTTCCGATCGCGCCTACCGCCAAAAAATGGCGGACGATGTGATCGTTAAAATAATCAATGAAGGTGTCGGTTCCCAATTTGATCCGGATGTGGTTGCGGCCTTCAATCAGGCCTATCAGGCCGGCAAAATCACCCGCTATATGAAGACCGGGGAAATAAACTGATATCCTTGCGGATTGGAAGTCAACAAAAAAAAAGCGGGATAGCCATTTAGCTAAACCGCATTTTTTGTTATAATCAAATTTTACTGAGCTGATCCCGCTTTTTGGCGGGGCGACCCTCTCTACTGATGACATTCAGGAAATAAATTTATAATTTGGTCGGGGCGAGAGGATTTGAACCTCCGACCCCTTGAACCCCATTCAAGTGCGCTACCAGACTGCGCTACGCCCCGACACAGGCGACATTAATTAGCACTCATGTTACGATATGTCAACCTAAGAGAGGTTTCAGGTGTCAGTTCTAATACTTTGTTGCATTGGTTGAATTGGCCTAATTGGTTTTATTTGTTTAATCTAAACCAATCGAACAAATTAAACCAATTAAACAAAAAAAAGATTTTCCTGACACCTGAACACTGAAACCTGACACCTATTGAATTCTGACACCTGAAACCCGAAACCTGACACCAATAGCTGCTATGAATCCTGAAAACGTTAAACCGATACGTCCTCCCCGTTTAAAGCCCGGAGACACCATCGCTGTTGCGGCTCCGGCCGGCCCCTTTGAGCGCAAGCTTTTTTCGCAAGGATTAAGCACGTTGGAGTCGATGGGATTTCAAACCCGGGTGCCCGATGAGATATTTGAAAAAACCGGGTATCTGGCCGGCCCCGATGCGCATCGTGCTCAGCTCGTCAATCGACTTTTCAAAGACCCTGCCATCAATGCCATCGTTTGTGCCAGGGGCGGGTTTGGCTCTTTGCGAATTTTGCCTTTGGTGGATTTTGATGTCATCCGTACAAATCCCAAAATTTTTATGGGGTACAGTGATATCACCTCATTGTTGAACGCGATCACCACCCGCTGTGGGCTGGTGACGTTTCACGGTCCGGTGGTCACTACGCTGGCAAAGGTGCCGGAATTCACCCGCGACACCCTGTCAGCAGCCATTTCGTCCGATACGCATCTTGAGTTCACACCCGCCGCCGGAGTTGCCATCAGGGCCGGCAGGGCAAATGGCCCGGTCGTCGGCGGCAACCTGACTACCTTATGCCACCTGCTGGGGACACCCTTTGAACCCGGATTTAAAAATCACATTTTGCTTTTAGAAGATCGGGGTGAAGCTCATTACCGGATCGATCGAATGCTGTTTCAAATGAAACTTGCCGGATGTTTTGAGGGTATTGCCGGCCTGGTTCTCGGCAGCTTTGAGAACTGCGGGTCCCTGGACGGAATTTATAAAATTTTCCAGGAGCATTTCCAGGACATTCCTGTGCCGATTCTTGCAGGCTTTGATATGGGCCATGGGGAGCAAAACCTGACCATTCCCTTCGGCCTGGATGCCACTTTAGATGCGGATCAGCAGATTCTTTCATTTGATCAGCCGGCAACGGTCTGATGTCAGGAATGAGCAGGTTTCAGGTTTCAGGTGTCAGGAGCCAGCCAGCTGGCAAGTGTTATATTTGTTTAATTGGTTCGATTAGTTAAATTGGTTTAGATTAAACTAATAAAACCAATAAGACCAATTCAACCAATGCAACAAAGTATCTGAACTGACACCAGAAGACAGCAGACAGATAACAGAAGCAATATGTCTATGGAATCGGTCGACAGATTGATGAGGCAAGCGATTGCTGAGAAAATTTTTCC
>CBDUUO010000098.1:0-9055 GCA_965370395.1 uncultured bacterium | reverse complement strand
AACTCCGGCCAGCTTTTGATGTAATCGGCAGAGTCCTGATTGATCGTCCCGTCTCGGTCGAGAAAAACCACCTTCTTTAGCAAAATAATAGACTCCTTTGTACTGACTATTCGGCAACCAGAATGGCATCCGGGAATCCGTCCTGTATCAGGATTTCTTCCTGTTGAAGGGCCTCTTCCAGAGTTGTAAATCTGCCGACCCGGACCCGATAAAAGATTTGATCTCCTCTGTCATAAACCGCTATGTGCGCATTTTTATACCTTTGATTCAGTTCACGCTTTTGTCTTTCGGCATTTTCACGATTCAAAAAGGCACCGATCTGAAAGGTGAACTTGCCATGAGAATAATCCTCGGCAGTGTAAGTCGACGCCGCGCTGCCGGAAGATGACGTTCGCCTCCCCAGGGCAACCACTTCGACCCGGGCGGTACCCGGACCCACGATTCCGATATCTCTGGCGGCCGTGTAAGATAAATCAACGACCCGGCCGCGCACAAAGGGACCGCGATCATTGATTCTAACCACAACGCTGCGATTGTTTTCCAGGTTGTGCACCCGTACATAGGTACCCAGCGGCAATGTTTTATGAGCAGCGGTCATGGCATACATGTTGTAAATCTCACCGTTCGATGTTTTTTTGCCGTGAAAATCCCGCCCGTACCAGGAGGCCAATCCGCGCTGGCGAAAACCTTCGGAATGTGGCAGCGGCTGATACCACTTGCCAAGTACTTTATAGGGTTTTGGATGGCCGGGTTTGCCGGGCGGCGGGGGGTAAGAGGTGGGTGTGCTGCTCGCACAAGCGTAGATAAAAAAAGCAAATAACGCGAAGATAAAGATAAAACGGTAACCCATCAACAATGTGCGCACCCGTGTTATACCGCTTTCCATAATAATGTTCCGAATAAGATGAACTAAGTTTTTTTTCGTCGTCTTTTGCGAGCCGGCGGCTTTTTACGATCCAGGGCGATTTCAAGGACCTTAATCATCTTGTCGACAAAATGAAAGCGAACCTCCTTTTTAACCTTTGGCGGTATATCCTCCAGATCCTTCTGGTTCCATTCCGGCAGGATAATTTCCTTGATGCCGGCCCGATGCGCAGCCAGCACTTTTTCTTTGACACCGCCAACCGGCAACACCTGCCCTCTTAAGGTAATCTCACCGGTCATGGCCAGATCCTTATTAATGGTCTTGTTGGACAACAATGACATCAACGCGGTCAGCATGGTGACGCCGGCCGAAGGCCCGTCTTTGGGTATCGCACCGGCGGGCACATGAATATGCAGATCATGGGAATCAAAAAAATCTTCATCGACTTTTAGTTTTTTGGCATTTGCGCGGATAAAACTCAAGGCGGCTATAGCCGATTCTTTCATCACATCCCCCAGCTGCCCGGTCAGGGTCAGGCCCTTTTTCCCTTTCATTGCGGTGGCTTCGATAAACAAAAGTTCGCCGCCGGTTGGCGTCCACGCCAGGCCGGTGGCGACGCCGGGTGTGGTCACTCTGGCCTTGGTTTCGGACGTAAACCGGATGGGGCCGAGGTACCCGTGGATATCGTCTACTTTGATGGTTACGGACCTGACCTTGCGGGCCGCAATCTTGCTGGCCACACCGCGGCAAACATTGGCGATTTCCCGTTCCAGATTACGCAGTCCGGCTTCGCGGGTGTAACCCGTGATAATTTGCGTAATGGCACCCTGATTAAATTTTATCTGCTTGGCCTTGATGCCATGCTCATCCCGCTGACGGGGAATGAGGAAGCGGTTGGCGATTTTCAGCTTTTCATCCAGGGTGTATCCATGGAGCATCAAAACTTCCATCCTGTCCCGCAATGCCGGCGGTATGGTATCTAAGATGTTTGCGGTTGTGATGAACATGACTTTGGAGAGATCAAAAGGCACATCCAGATAATGATCGGTAAAAGAAAAATTCTGTTCAGGATCCAGCACTTCCAGAAGTGCGGAAGACGGGTCCCCACGAAAATCACTGCCGACCTTGTCAATTTCATCCAGCATAAAGACCGGATTATTGGATTCAGCCCGCCGCAGGCCCTGAATAATGCGTCCGGGAAGCGCTCCGACATAGGTGCGCCGGTGGCCTCTGATTTCGGCCTCGTCTCTGACGCCGCCCAGGGAAATACGGTGAAACTTGCGGCCCAGTGCACGCGCGATTGACTGCCCCAGTGATGTCTTTCCGGTCCCCGGAGGGCCCGCAAAACATAAAATGGGCCCTTTTGATTCGGGTTTCAATTTGCGGACCGCCAGGTATTCAATGATGCGCCGTTTGGGTTTCTCAAGCCCATAATGATCATCATCCAGGACTTTTTGTGCCTTTTTGATGTCAACATTATCCTCGGTGTGTTCGTGCCACGGCAACGCGGTGATCCAATCCAGATAGGTCGACGCAACGGTATATTCGGCTGAAGACGGATGCATTCGTGACAGACGGTCCAGTTCACGCTCGGCTTCTTTACGGGCTTCGCGGGGGAGATTTTTTTCCTCAATTTTAGCCCGGTATTCTTCAATTTCGACCTGGGTTTCATCCTGTTCGCCCAGTTCCTCTTTGATGGCTTTGAGCTGTTGCCTCAAATAATATTCCTTTTGACTCTTATCCATGTCCCCTTTGACCTGGCTCTGAATTTTATTTCCCAGTACAAGGACACTGAGCTGATGATTCACCAGACGGGTGACTTCTTTGAGACGGCCCTTCACATTCTGTATCTCAAGAACTTTTTGCTTTTCTTCCGGGTTGGAATTAATCGTAGAGGCAACCATATCCGCCAGGGTCCCGGCTTCCGGAATCGATTTTGCCATCTGGCCGATTTCCGGCGGCAGCCCCGGAGAAAGCTCCATGATGCGGATAAATTGCCCGACCAGGTTGGACATCAGCGCTTCGGTTTCATCGTCCTTTACTTCTTTTTCTTGCAACAGCTCGATACGCGCGCGCAGATAAGGCCGGTTGTTTTCCCAGGACTTTATTTTGAAACGGTGCAGGCCCTGCACCAGAAGCTGGGTCCGATTGTCCTGAGTTTTGGCCATTTTCAAAATTAACGCACTGGTTCCGACCGGGGCCAGATCTTCGTGGTCAGGCTTAATGCCCTCTTGCGGTTTTTTGGATACAACCAGCCCGATGATCCGATTTTTAGCCATGGCTTCATCCACCAGCCGCACCGACTCACCCTGCATCACCACCAGCGGTAGCACCATTTTAGGAAACAGGGTGGCATCAAACAGCGGCAAGATGGAAAGCAGTTCGGGAATTTTTTCGGTATCAATCTCGACCGGTGGTTTTTGATCAGGTTGATCCGTCATTATCACCTCCAGAAATGGTCGTAGGGTTTTTCATTTTCATAAAACCCAAAAAAATATTTACGCATTTTATATAAAAACTTTTTCAACCACAAAGGGCACGAAGTTCACAAAGGGTCTCCAACGTCATTATTAAAAGGTCATTCTTTGTGCTCTTCGTGATCTTTGTGGTTTTTTACCTCTACGGGTTTGCCACGTTCGGGTTAGATTCAATACTTTATGATTATCGAAATTCACAAAACCATTTACTGGGTTCAACTTATCCATCTGATATCGGGATCTTATGGGATTTTTCAACCGGCATTTTTGCCAGTCGAATTTCGAGCAGGCCGTTTGTGTAGCCGGCAGATACAATTTCAGGATCAATGGGCGCAGGGAGATAGAGAATTCTTTCGAAGCGACCGTATTGAATTTCGGCGAGCCGGTAGGTGGCGTCGGCAGTGCAATGCCGGGCAATCCGGTTACCCGCAATTTTAACGGCCTTGCTGCTGATTTCAACTTCCAGATCATCCTGATCCACTCCGGCGACCTCGGCAACGATAACGATCTCATCCGGCGTTTCGTTCATGTCCATCGGCGGTTTCCAGGTGCGTTCGGCAAGCGTGAAGGCCGGATTCATCGATCGAAACATATCTTCAATCGTTTTTTCCAGGTCAGAACCCAGATGACCAAAATCTTCGGCAATTCTAATTTTGATAAATTCCATCTCCGGCTCCTAAATTGAATCGAAATTGTTTGGTTCTCTTCCCTAAATTCCAGATCAAAATAACACCGATTATTTGCTTTGTAAAGCTTGACAAGAATGGAGGTGTGATTAAATTTCAATCGATATAAACAGTTTGCACAAGGAGGTTCAACCATGGCAATCGTAAAATGGGATCCATTCCGAGACGTAGCGGCCCTGCAGGACCGAATCAATCGAATCTTTAGCGAGTCTTTTGGACGCTCACGGGATATCGACGATGAGGTCGGTCTTTATGACTGGAGACCCCCGGTTGATATTTATGAAGCCGCCGATGGGATCGTTCTGAAAGTGGAGCTTCCCGGCGTTAACAAAGACGAGGTATCGGTTGAGGTTAAAGACAATGTGCTGACCCTCAAAGGGGAACGGCTGCTGGATCCGGAAATTAAAGATGATGATTACTATCGCAAGGAAAGAAGTTTTGGTAAATTTAATCGGTCCTTCTCCCTGCAGGAGCCGATCAAACCTGATCTGATTAAAGCATCATTTAAAGACGGGGTTCTGACGGTAGAAATCCCCAGACTCGAGCAGGAAAAACCGAAACAGATCACCGTCAATATCGATTAAATGCCATATGAATCAGCCATGGCCACCGAAAACAAGCGGGAATACAAACTTGTTATCGGTTCCCAGTACTTTCTGTATTTTGGTGTGCTGGGAATTTTTTTGCCCTTCTTCAACCTCTATTGCGACCATTTGGGATTCAGCGGCTTTCGCATCGGAATCCTATCCGCAGTGCGTTCGGTAGCACTCGTCCTTTTCCCCCCCTTCTGGGGCGCTCTGGCGGATCGCCTCAATGCCCGCCGCCCCATCTATATCCTGTGTAGCCTCTGCAGTGCCCTGATCTGGATGCTGTATCTTTTTACCGTTGATTTTTGGCCCATGCTGGTCATCGCCATCTTTTACGGAATGTTCTATTCCCCGATCATTTCCTTTCTGGAAGCATTTACGATGGACATTCTGGGAAAAGAGAAAAAAAGTTACGGCCGAATCCGTGTCTGGGGATCCATCAGTTTCATTGTTGTCGTGCTTGCACTGGGTAAGATCATCGACTGGTATTCGGTGGAGATTATTGTCGTTCTTATCTTGGCCGGATCGTTGATGCTGTCGGTAATCTCCACGCAAATTCCCGGCATTCAGATCGCTAAAAAAAAGCGGTTGTCCAAGGGAGCCAAAAGTCTGCTGGAAAGACGTGTCCTGCTATTTCTGTTCTGTGCTTTTTTGATGCTGGTCAGCCACGGTGCCTATTACGGCTTTTTTTCGATTCATCTAAAAAATTTAGGCTACGGAAGTGCCTTTATTGGATTGACATGGGCATTGGCATCAACCGCAGAAATTCTGGTGATGATCCGATCGGGTCAAATATTTAACCGCTTTTCCATAGAGGCCGTCTTGATCTTCTCATTTATGGTTGCGGCTCTCAGGTGGTTCATTCTATCCTTTGCCCTGTCCCCGGGTGCCATTTTACTTTCTCAGGTTCTGCATGCGATAACCTACGGCACATTCCACATTGCCAGCATCCTGTATATCGATCGCCTGGCGCCGGATAAGGCCAAGACCCTGGGCCAGGCGGTAAACAATGCGGTCAGTTATGGTTTGGGCCTGATGGTGGGTTTCTTTTTTAGCGGCTATTTGTACGAAACTGCCGGACCCCTTGTCCTGTTCATCATCAGCTGCCTGATCGCACTATTTGGAGGCCTGCTTTTCTGGGGGGGTTATATGCTGGATCGCAGACAGAAAGAAGGGATGCGAGCTAAGGATTAACGAGTTCAATTTCAACTCGTCGATTCAACCGTCTTCCATCCGCAGTTCTATTACTGGCTATAGTTTTTTGGGACCCATGACCAAAAGCCAATATTCTCGAGGGCTCAACACCCTTTCCTACCAGATAGCTTTTAACCGCATTGGCCCTGATTTCAGAGATCATTTCATTGTAGGAGGCAGAACCGGTTGAATCCGAATAACCATTAAGTGTTATTTCAGTATTTGGATTCTTTATGAGAATTTCAAAAACCCGGTCAAGTTTTTCAATTGCTTTTTCCGAAAGATTATTTGAATTTTGTTCGAAAAAAATCATGAAGGCCGAGTCAACGAGCATTTCAGCTAATTTCGGTGGCTTTTTTCCCTGTGCTTGACCGTCGAGGTTGGCAATGGATTCGGTAGGAGCAGTTTCCTCAACAGAATTATCATCAAGATCTTCTTCTATAATTTGCGTTTCAACCACTTCGCCGATTGTGGGCTGAATATCTTCTTGCGCTAAATTTTCCGATGATTTTTCATCATCAATGGTACTCCGATTCAGGTTTTGATTTATATAGCCATGAATTTGCTCTGAAACCCTTTTATCCCAGACACCCAATGAACCGGTTCTAACAGAAACTTGCGTATGATCCCGATCAATCCTTACAATTTCGATTGCAACCGGCGTCTCATCAGTGCGCTTGGCTTTAATTTCGGTTTTTAATTCATCTGTTATGGTTTCAGATATTGGTATTTTTAATCCTTCCAAAGTAGCGCTGCTGGCCCGAACGGTGTCATGATATTCCGATTCATAAGTTTTTGTCAGCTTGCCGTTAAAATATGCGAAGGCGCCAGCACCGGCGGCACCAATTCCAATCACAGCAAGTGCACAACCATAAAGGCCAAAGAAGCTTAAAAGAGATAAAAATACATTAAGATTTAGAATTTTTTGTTGCATCATTTAATTAAATATACAGATTCCAAATGGATATCGCAAGGCTAATATTACAAGGTGTCAGGTGTCAGTCGCCTGGTTCAAAGGTTCAATGTTCAAAGGTTCAGAGGTTAGATAATAGTAGAAACAGATCAGATGTGATGTCGTTTGATAGAGGAGAGCAGCCAGCGACAGAACCCCTGAACCCAGAACCTCTGAACCTTGAAGCCTGAAACCTGTATTTAATCTCCTTTAGAAGGGAAAAAAACATACCGCAGCCAATGCAGCAAGGTATTTTCGCGCAACAACTCCCGGTCCAGTTGATCAATTTCATAAAACAGGTTGGAAGCTTTTGAAAACCATTGCTTGCGGGTGGTAAATGATTCTTCGGGGTCAAGATGCTTGACAACTTGAGCCGGATTTCCGGCAGCAATGCAATTGGCGGGTATGGAATTAACCACCACTGCCCCGGCGCCAACGATACTGTTTTCGCCGATGGTAACCCCTTTACAGACAATGGCGCTGTCGCCCAGCCAGACGTTATTGGCAATATCAACCGGATCGGTTTTGCCGAAGGCAATCCGGTTATAGATATCATGCCAATCGGAATCGGTAACATAAGTGCCGCCGGCAATCATACAGTTGTCACCGATATTGATTTCAGATGCCGAACTGATTCTTGCTCCCGGACACAGCAGCGCATAATCTCCGATACGAATTCGTCCACTGACCTGCTTGTCGGCCCAAACAGACAGCCGCACCCTATTGTCCGAAGCCGCAATAATGGAGACATAATCACCGATATCTATGGGGGAGCCGAATACTTCCACATGCCAGGGCTTAACAATTGTAGGGGCTTTGCCAAGGGAGGCAAAATGCGGACGCAAAAAATGCCGGGTATAAAATCTTTGAAACTTCGATAGCGCTCTTTTTAAAAAATATGGCCGGTGATCTCTGCGCAAGGATTTTTGTCCTTTTTAGGAATCGACTAACGGCGACAACTCCGAGTTCGCCCAGAATCGATGGCTGAACAGCACACTTGCAGGTGTTAAGTTGTAGATCGCATCCGCGGCAATCAACGCCACCGCATTGGTCCAGGTAATTTTATCCTCCGGCCATATGACCAGATCCGGGCAGGTAAATCCGCACCAGTAGGATCCGTCTTCATACCGTCGATCACAGATCCAATTAAACACAATTCCGGCCAGTTCATGGTTCCCCATGCCCGCCAGCGCCAGCGTCAGCTCCGATGTCTCAGCAATGGCAACCCAGGGTTTATCCGATACACATCGCACGCCCCGATCTTCAACCACAAATTTTTTCCAGTATTTATCAAGCCGCTTTTGAGCGTCATCCCCGGTAATAACACCGGCCAGAATCGGATAAAACCAATCCATAGAATAGCGGAATTTGGTCATATTAAACAAATAGGGTTTATGTTTTATGGCCTCAGCCAGCTTAGTTAGGGCAATTTCCCAGGGCGGCTTGGAAAACCCCAGTATTTTTGCAATCGCCAGCGCGCACTTAATACTCATGCAAATCGAACTGGATCCCGTTAAAAGCGCCATGCGGTCAACATTGCCTTCGGAGCTTATGGCCCAGTAGATTTCACCGTTGGGTGTTTGCAGGCTCAAGGAAAACTCAATGGCCTTTGAAAGTGTCGGCCACATTTCTTTTAAAAACACCGTATCCTTTGTTATCAAATAGTAGTGCAGCACACCAACCGCAATGTAGGAAGACAAATTGGCATCGCGGGTTTTATCTTCCGGAACGCCTTGCCGGTATGCTGTGTACCAGCTGCCATCATCCAGCTGCATGCCGGCCAACCACTCAAAGGCCCGTTTGGCTTCGCCAAGGTAGCCCCCCACACTGAGGCCCATAGCGGATTCCACATGATCCCAGGGGTCTGTTTTTTGACCCTCACACCAGGGTATTTCCCCATCGGGTCTCTGGGTCTGGGCAATAAAAGACGCCGCTTGAGCAACTCCAATGGAGGGAATCGCAGCCTGACTGCTTCCGGATAATTTAATATCCACCAAAAACCATACCTCTCTTTTCCAATTGATAAAGGAGCATTCATACATAGGAATCAGCGCTTATGCAAGAAGAATATGATGACGTGTTCGATATGAAAAATTGATGAATTCGTAAAAAGTCTGCCAAGCTGTCATTGCGAGCGCAGCGAAGCAATCTCTATCAATCCAAGTCTCTGAAATCATGGGATTGCTTCGTCACTTCGTTCCTCGCAATGACCGGCGATAGGACTTTTTACGAGACCATCAAAATTCCTTCTCGGGATTTACACTGAAGGTAATAAGCGAATGATACCTGATTTT
>CBDUUO010000097.1:0-9105 GCA_965370395.1 uncultured bacterium | reverse complement strand
CAGAAGACACAACAAACTACCGCTATCGGAACGTTATTTTGACAAACGCTCTAGAGTAACGAATAACTCCCGATAGGGGAACTAAGGGGGATCAACTGCTGAAATGAATGGCTGTACGATCAGACGATTCCCATCGGTCTTTATCTCAATGGCGCCGTTTCGGTCGGTGTGAAATATCCGGCATCCGCTCCTTTTATAGGCATCCAATACCGTTGAGTGCGGAAATCGAAATCTGTTTCTCCAACCCGCAGAGATCACGGCGACATCCGGTCGAACTTTCGATAAAAAAGGTTGACTGCTTGAACTCCGGCTGCCGTGATGCGGGACCAGCAGGACATCGCAGGCCAAATCCGCACCGGTAATACCCACCAGCTCCTTTTCGGCTTCAGCCATGATGTCCCCGGGAAACAAAAATGAAATATCACCAAAAGATACTTTGAGAACCACAGAATTATTATTGCTGGTACGCCATTTTTGACTCGCTTTTTTAGCCAAAAAATCGGCGGGGGGGTACAAGAAACAAAATTCTACCCCGTTGATCAACTGTTGGCGGGGCATGTATTGAAAATCCGGCAGATTGATATGTTTTTGGGCAATAATCTTTTTAAAGCGTCTATAACCCGAAGTGTTCCTGGCCTCGCTGTTCGTCCAGACCGTTTTCACATTGAAATGCTGGGCAATAAAAATAAGACCATTGAGATGATCGCTGTTGGGATGTGAAAGCACCAGCGTATCGACGGTTCGAATCTTTTTACGCCACAAAAATGGTGCGATCACCCGGGCGCCCATGTCAAAGGTATTATTATCTGAAAAACCGCCGCCATCAATCAACGCCGTATGGCCGCCGGGTAACTCCAAAAGCGCTGAGCTGCCCTGCCCCACGTCAATGTAGGTCACCCGCAGGTCGGCATTCCAGTGGCGCTGGGCAAACCAGTAACCCGCATCCGCCAGCAGCGCCAAAACGACCACCAGCCCGATAATAGCGCCCCTTTTTGCGGCAGATCCCACAGTCAGCAATCTGTGTACGGCTGCTACCCAGGCCAAAAAACGGTTCAGGCCGAATCTGCCGGAAAGCTTTATTAAGTATCCATGAGGGCCCGGGTCGTGATCCGATCGAGCGTTTGAAAGATCGCGATAATCAGCCGGGATCTGTCCCCGGTTTAACCAATTAAGCACCACCCAACCCAGCACATAATAGCACACCATCTCAAACAGGCTGGGGGTAATGGTTTTGACCGCCGCAAAGGGCAGATCTGCAAAATATTTTATGGCAAGCAGCACGTAATCCAGCACAAATATGCAGATTTGAACACAGCCGTAGGCCATCTGGCTGCTGACGGGATATATGAAAAGGGCCAGGAGCCCGCAGGGAATGACAACAAAGCCCACCAGCGGTACAACCGCAAAATTGGCAAAGAGCCCGATGAGCGATATCTGATTAAAATAAAACATCACCAGCGGCAACGTCCCGCAAATCGCCAACAAAGATACCAGGAAAAATCCGAGCAATTTCCGGCGTAGTTGAATACCGAACCCACTTTTGACGTTTTGCCTGTCGTTCGGCGGCACCTTTTGGATGCATGACAATCCGTAAAGAATCGACAAAACCGCCATGAATGAAAGTTGAAAAGAAATTGAAAAAAGTGAGGGCGGAAATAAAATCAGGATGATAAAAGCGGCCAGGGCAAGGGTATTCAGCGTATCGCGCTCGCGCTCGAACAGAAACGTCATTAAAAACGCGCCGACCATGATAACCGCCCGCTGGGTTGAAGGCGACATCCCGGAAACCAGTCCATAGATGCAGACCGGTACCAGGGAGAAGATGGCCGCCCCCTTCCGAGTCCAGGCCCGCCAGAGCAATGGCCGCACAAAGCCCAACAGTTTATGAAAAAAGAAAAATGCCACCGTTGCAACGATACCGATATGAAGTCCCGAAATCGCCAGGACATGGCCCACGCCGGCCCGATTGAACCTATCGCGGACCTCTGAGGATATTGCCGCACGATCACCGATAATCAGCGCTTTAAGAACAGCGGCGGAAGGCCCCTTGTCGGCCCTTTCGATCAATGCAGCCAGGGCCCGCCGGGCATCGTTGAGCCGTTGCGCCAGGTCGCTTGATGATTCTCTTTGCACCACTTGCAGCCGGCTGCCTTTGGTATAGGCGGTGCGCCATATGCCTTTAAACGTCATATAGCGGCGGTAGTTAAATCCTCCCGGGTTGTTGAAGTTGCGGATCTGCCGCAGGCGGCTGCGAAACACCACCCGATCACCTCTGGCAAAAACCGGGCCCTGACCGCTTACGGTCACCCGAATCTTTCCGGTGACCCGGTATGACGCCTTTTTATGCTTGAGGGTTTCCGCACGCAAAACAAACTTTTTGAGATATTTAAATTCAAACGGATGGGAGTCCACCACACCGGTAATCTGCCAGCGGGTTTCATCTGAAAAATTTTGGATGTGATTGGCGGAAAAATGGGGTGATACCCAGGGCTGGACGGAAGCATAGCCCAAGACCACAAATAAAATAATTGGAATTAGGCCGGCAGCCTTTTTACGAATGAGGTTGATCCCGATATAACCGGCGCCCAAAAATCCGATGCTCAGCGCGCCGATGGTATAGCCGGGAAACTGACACCCCAAAACGATGCCGCCCATAAGCGGTATCAGAAGCGCCGCAATGGGGCGTGAGTAGAAATGGCTAACCATTTGTCAGAAGCCCTATTTTACACGCCGGATGGCTGCTCCCAGTTCGGAGAACTTCTTTTCGATGGCTTCATAGCCCCGGTCCAGATGATAGACGCGATTCACTTCGGTCTGGCCTTCAGCCACCAGGCCCGCCAGGATCAAAGAAGCGCTGGCTCTAAGGTCAGTGGCCATCACCGGGGCAGCAGACAAGCCGGGTACACCTTTAACCATGGCGGTATTGCCTGAAATTTTAATATCCGCACCCATGCGCTTTAATTCGCTGACATGAATAAAGCGGTTTTCAAATATCGTTTCAGAAATGATGCTGGTGCCCTTGGCGACGCTCATCAGGACCATGAATTGGGCCTGCATATCCGTCGGGAAGCCCGGGTATGGCTGGGTTTTAACATCAACGCTGATAATATCATCATTACCGTGAACATGGATGCTTTTTTCATGGACGCTAATCCTGACACCCGCGCGCTTCAACTTATCGACACAGGCCCCCACATGATCCGGCTCGCAATCCACCAGAGTGACGTCTCCGTGAGTCAGGGCCGCAGCAATCATAAATGTACCGGTTTCAATTCGATCCGGAATGATCTTCACGGATACCGGCCTTAACGACGTTACGCCTTTTATGGTAACAACCGCCGTTCCGGCCCCCTGAACATCAGCCCCCATTTCATTAAGCACATCGGCCAGGGCCGTGACTTCGGGCTCCCGGGCCGCATTGCGCAAAATGGTGGTGCCTTCGGCTAAAACGGCAGCCATCATCAGGTTTTCAGTGCCGGTCACCGTTACGGTATCGAAGTAAATGTCTGCGCCTTTTAACTTTTTGGCTTCCGCCTGGACATAGCCGTGTTCCAGTATGATGTTGGCGCCAAGCTGAGCCAGCCCTTTCAGATGGAGGTTAATCGGACGCGCGCCGATCGCACATCCGCCCGGAAGGGATACTCTGGCCTTTTGAAGGCGGGCAACCATAGGTCCCAGAACCAGAATGGACGCCCGCATCTTTCGCACCAGGTCATAAGGCGTCTCATAGCTGAGGATGCGGCCAGTGTCGACGTAAACCGTATCGCCGTGAGCCTCGGCGCGGGCGCCCAAGTTAGAAAGCAGCAGTTTAATGCTCTCGACATCTTTTAAATCTGGGACATTTGAATAGGTATTGGATCCTTCGGCTAACAGAGAGGAGACCAAAATGGGCAAGGCCGCATTTTTGGCACCACTGATCCGCACCTGCCCTTTCAACGAACGTCCGCCTTCGACTAAAATCTTATCCATCCGAACTCCTTATCCGGCCAGACCGGAGCTAAATAATCATGATACCACGAAGATCACGAAGAACACAAAGAAAGATAATTTTAGGATTGATCTTAAAACCCTTCGTGAACTTCGTGGTGCAAATCCAGTCCTCAAAAAGAATGCAAAAAAAAATAATAATTGCATCAGCGTAACCAAAACAAAAAAGCGCTCCCCTGTTGTGGTTGGGGAAGCGCTTTTTAACATTTATCGATTTTGGAATCAGTGGTGATGACTGCCTTTACCTTTAGCGGCATCAAGAGCTGCTTTAATGATACAATAGGTCATCCCTAAACCGAGTATGGTTAATGCGTACCAGAGCCCCCCATGAAACACTATATGTCCTGCATCCCAAATCCATTCGAAGCTAAACGGAAACATACATTTCCTCCCTGAATTTTGTCAAATACGATATGCGTTGACTCTCAAAAATGTTGAAACGATTGTAAATAAACCATTTGACCGGTTATGATTCTGTCGGACTCAATTCCGGCTCGGGTCCGGTCCCGGTCGGTTCCGGCTCGGATTCGGCAACTTCAGCCGGAGCTGCCGGTTCATCGATCGGATTGAGTTCCGCTTCCTGGGGGAAAATCGGCAAATAACGATACGATATTGAAATCATAATAACACCGTAAGCCACCGTCAATACGGTGGTGGCGATTTCCTGCCAGCTCGGCAAATAGGGAAACCAGCTTTCAAACGGCAGCACCGGAATGGCCAGGACCTGCAGCACCATCACCCAGCGATTGAGACACACGCCGATCACTCCCAAAATGACGGCCAGCCACAGGGTCGCCTGGGTTTTGCGAAGTTTGGGTGTAATCAAAATCAGGGCCGGCAGGACCCCGCAAATGCCGACTTCAAGAACGAAAATCCAGAGACCATAGGCCGAACCCGGGTTGTTGGTGTAAAAATCCATAAATGTGAACCCTTTAGACGGAGCCGTGACGTTGGCCCAGTAGAGGGTGTCTGCAATTTTGGCGATAATATAGAAAAATATCATCCAGCCGGATATTTTTGCCAGCAGATCAATCACATTGTCCTTGACCAGTTTCTTACGGGTTATGGTTTCGGTTATTTTGGTAATAAATATGGTAAAGCACGGCCCAAAGGCAGCAGCGGACCAGGTGAACAGAAAAAATGTCCAGGGCCAGACCAATACCCCTTCCCGAAAGCCGAAGGGACGGCCAAACAAAACGCCGGGCACGCCCCCCAGAGAGCCCTGGTGAAAAAAGGACAGAAAGGCGCCGGTGGCGGCAAACACCGCCATGATTTCATGCATGTTATGACCCAGATTATGAAAAAACGGTACCTTGTCGAGTTTGCGGTTTTCCAGCGCCAAGGGAATATATTCGATCGTCAGTACCCCGAAGTAACAGGTTAGACAAAAAGCCACTTCAGTCAGCATGGAGTGCACGTTGGCATGCCAGAAAATAAACCACCCTCTCAAAGGTTGCCCGATGTCAAAACCCAGGATCATCAGCGCCGAACTGTAGCAAACAAATCCAATCAGCACGGCATAATTGATGATATTCTTCAGTTCATCTTTACCGACAATATATCGTAAAAAACCGGTGAAAAACGCACCGCCGCCCAGTGCGATTACGGCAAGGTCGGCCCAAATCCACAACGCAAAACCATAAGCATTGTTCATATTGGTCTGGTTAAGCCCTTTTATAAACACCAGCAGCATCGCAAAAACACCCCAGGCCAGAACCGCACCATTTGCGCCAATCCACAGGACAAATTGCCAGATGGGACAGCGTTTAACCCCTTTGGGAATTAATGCAGAATCCATAAGTTCCGTGCTCCTATAGTGGTTGTCAAAAAAACGGCAATGCAAAATTTAGCTGTGTGCCTTGCTTTTAAATTCACCTTTCAAATAGTTGTCACTGGCTTTGCGAACCCACTCACGGCTGGACAGATAATAAATTTTCGGGTTGGTGCCCAGACGTTCCAGAAGACGAAAAACCCCGGGATTCTTGGATCGGCCCTCATGCCGTGGATCCGGTTGTGCCAACTGGTGGACCGCATGTTCTGGATTGTTCAAATCACCGAAGATGATCGCGCCGGCCGGACAGGCCTGGGTGCAGGCGGTCTGATATTCATCCTCTTCAATCTCCCGCCGGCCCTCAATGTAGGCCTGGTCTTTGGCCGCCTGATAGCGCTGGATACAGAAGCTGCATTTTTCGACAACCCCCCGCATGCGCACCGATACGCCGGGATTGAGCATTTTTTCCATTCCATCAGGCCAGACCGGATCCCACCAGTTAAACTGGCGCACATGGTAGGGGCAGGCTGCCATACAGTACCGGCATCCAAAACAGCGCGGATAAATCTGGCTGACGATGCCCGTCGACATATTATAGTCAGTCGCCGTCGACGGGCAGACCGACACACAGGGAGAGTGCCCACCGTGTCCTTCGCAATGCTGACACGGCCGGGGAAGATAGCATTCCTCGTAATCCGGAAAGGGTTTCTCGTTATTTAATTTATATACAAACATCCAGGAAACGCTTAGCATTTTATCGGTATCATCCTCACGAAACGGAATGTTGTTTTCCGCCATACAGGCCACCATACATGCGCCACAACCGGTGCACTTGTCCAGATCAATAACCATTCCAAATTTCTTGGCATTTTCGTTTCCCATCAGCACCCCTTGGTAATGACTATTTTCTATTGTCGATTGATCTTTGAATGATTCAAAAATGGCTAACGACGATTTATTTTAGCTCCGCAAATCATTCAGCAAAAAAATAAAATGGCAGAATTCCTCAAATATTCAGTATTCAATCCAGCTATGCTTTGCTAAGCTTGGCTCGAATGCCCCAGGCCGCATTATGGCCGGATGCCGGATCCTCAACGGGGCTGCTGAGCTGATTGTAATTGACGCCTCTGCCGGCTAAAAATCTGTCGTCGGTCGTACGGCCCAGACCCCGGGGCATGGCGATAATGTCGGGCATAATCCTGTCGGTAAGATGCACTTTTACCCGGCCAGACCCCTTGGGGGTCGCCAGGTTGGCGGTTTTGCCGTCTGACAGTCCAAGCTGTTTGGCGGTTGCCGGGTTGATTTCCACCAAAACATCATTTCCTTTTAAAACCGTGTCTTCAAGCGCTTTAATGAGAAACGGCGGTGATGCGACATAACCGCTGGTAAGCCGCATGGTGTCATAGGGTACCAGCAGCTGCGGATAGGTGGCTTCATCTCCTTCAGATTTTAGCGGGCGATAACCGGCCAGCGTGGTGATTTCGTTATTGGTAAATTCGAATTTGGTTGAATCGGTCTCAAATGCATCCGTCCAATCGGCGACGTTAAATTCGGCATCCATCCAGTAGCTTTCTTCAACCAGGCCATCCCATTTGTCGCCCAGCGTTTCTTCCAGACAGGCGGCATAATCATCCCAGGGAAATGCAGCGCCAATGGAGTGACCCAGCTCTTTGGCCAGTTGAATGATAAAATCGCCGGTATGACGGGTATTGTACAGCGGCTCGATGGCCGGCTGGGCCAGGCCGATGATGGGTTTTGGGAAGCCGAGGGCCGCCGGGACATCTTCATAACGTTCCAGAAAGACATGGTTCGGCAGTAAAAGGTCGGCCAAGGCCGTTGTTTCGTCCATGTAGGAAGAAAAGCTGACGACAAACGGAATCTTTTCAAATGCCTTTTTTACCGCCTCGGTATCCTGCAGAGAATATACCGGATTGGCATCGGCAACAAACAGGACCTCAACCGGTGATTGGGCGCTGGCATTAACGACTTCCGGCAGGCGATGCAATAAATAGCGGGCATTCGGATACCGGTAACTGCCGGCGCCATCAATGCGGGGCTGCTGCAAACCTTCCGAGGCAACCGCGTCAATTTCCGTTTCCGGCCAATCAATATAATCGGGTTCGGGAACCGCCCAGACGCCCCCGGGTTGGTTGATATTCCCCACCAGGGCATTTAACGTATGCACCGCTAAAAACTCCTGCAGGCTCCCTGGTTGATGACCCTGGCCCTGTCCGCAAATCGCCAGGGGCTTACGGGCACTGGCAAAATCTTTGGCCAGTGCCAGAATCGTTCCGGTACTGATCCCGGTGGTTCTGGAAACAATTTCCGGTGGGAAACCGTCAATTATCTGTTGGAAACGTGCGGATAGCCCCGCGGTGTATCCATTCACAAAATTTTGGTTATACCGCTTTTCTTTGATGATCACATGCGCCAGGCCGAATGCCAGCGCGCCTTCGGTGCCGGGATTGATGGAAATCCAGTGATCGGATTTGGCTGCTGTCTTGGACAGCCGCAGCTCGATTTGATCCATGCGTCCCGCATTTTTCCGCAACATGGCCTTGGCCCGGAACATGTAGCCGGGAGATCCCCAGCCTTCGATCAGACCGCTGCCGAAACTTAATATAAAGTCGGCATTTTCGAGATCGAATCCGGCCATGGAGCGGGTGCCCTGGGTCAGGTACAGTGCCAGTTCATAGGAATCCCAGATCGATGGCGTCCGCCAAAAATTGGACGAACCGTAAACGCTTAAAAACCGGTTGATAAGCGTTGCAACCGTACCCCGATCGGACCCGGCCACACAGGCCACTTTGTGAGCTGATCCACTGGCACGCAGTTCTTTTAGTTTGGCCGCTATTTCAGTAATGGCTTCTTCCCAGGATATTTTTTGCCAGCGGCCATTGACCTTTTTCTGAGGGGTCCGGATGCGTGTCGGGCCATACAGCAGTTGTGCCCCGGCGAGTCCCAGGATACACAGTCCGCCATCATTTACGGGGTGTCCTTTGAGCCCCTCTATTTTAATCACCCGTTCACCCGCTTTTCTAACCGAAATTCCGCAGCCGCCCGGACACAGCGTGCAGGCGGAGTTGACCGTGCTGATTTCGCCACTTTCCGGAACCGGTGTCCAGGGCCAATTCTGACTCCAGATTGCAATGTCATCGGTGACTTTCCAGGGCAGGGGTGACAACGCTGTCCCGGCGGCACCTCCCAGAACGAATGCTAAAAAACTTCTTCTGTCTACTTTCATTTAATTTTCCCCGTAAACCTAACCCGGACAAGCCGGAATTGACTATTGAATATTCAATCGGAAATATTCAATTATTTGTGACAGACAAAACAGCCGCCCCGGT
>CBDUUO010000096.1:0-9122 GCA_965370395.1 uncultured bacterium | reverse complement strand
CTTTTTACGAATTCATCAACTTTGACCGATGATTATTGTATGCATTGATACAATTGCTGCGATATCCGGCTTTATATTGTAAAATGATTTACAAAATTGAGGCGAGAATTTCTTGCAAGATGAATTCCATTTGGTATATGGTCCTGATACCTGAATGATATTCACCTTTACTAGAATCAAACTAGGATGTTATCGCGCAAAAAGGCATCAAATACTAGATCAAACCTTCAAAAAACTTCAGACGATCAATCGGCCTGCAGTATTGCTGCGGAACAGGCGCTTGCTAAGGTTAAGGCTTTTGCCCAAATGTGCTTTGATAAAGCTTCAGGAAGTCATGACTGGGATCACACCCTCAGGGTGTTTCGGCTGTGCGAAATGATGGGTCCCGCTGAGAACGCAGACATGGATGTACTTGGGGCCGCCGCCTACCTGCACGATATCGGGCGTGATTTTCAGGATGCTTCCAACGGCGCGATTTGCCATGCGGAAAAAGGTGCCCAAATGGCAGGACCGATGGTCGCAGCGCTGCCACTTTCAAAAAAACAAAAGCAAAATATCATTCACTGTATATCCTCCCATCGCTTTCGTAATCACCACAAACCGGCCACAACCGAAGCAAAGGTGTTGTTTGATGCCGACAAACTGGATGCCATCGGCGCCGTAGGGGTGGCCCGGGCCTTTCTTTTTGCCGGCGAGGTGGGGGCGCGGCTGCATAACCCGGACCTTGATGCTGAAAACACCAGGCCCTACTCTGTCGATGACACCGGATACAGAGAGTTTAGGGTCAAGCTATGCAAAATTAAAGATCGAATGCTGACTGCAGAAGGCCGTAAATGGGCCCGTGAGCGTCACGCATTCATGGATGAATTTTTTAACCGTTTTTTAGCAGAATATGAGGGAAAGAGGTAACCATTATGAGCATTAATGTCGTTGAAAGGGTAGATGATTTAGTCAAAGTACAGAATATTCTGGTGAGTGTTTCCGACAAAAGCGGACTTGAACAGTTTATTCCGGAGCTGGTTGAGATTAACCCGGAAATCCATATTTTTTCAACCGGCGGAACCTATGGACGCATCAGTGAAATTCTGGGAGGTTCGGATGCGAGCCGCTTGATGCAGGTCTCAGACTACACGGGCCAGCCCGAGACCCAGGGCGGTCTGGTTAAAACCCTGGATTTTAAAATTTATCTCGGACTTCTAACCGAAACATACAACGATTCGCATCAAGGTGACCTAAAACGCACGAACAGCGTGCCCATCGATATGGTGGTGGTCAATTTATATCCGTTCAAAGAGACGATTTCAAAGCCGGATGTTACCGTAGAGCAGGCCAGAGGCAACATCGATATCGGTGGACCCTGCATGATTCGGGCTGCTGCTAAAAATCACATCCGGGTTGCATCCGTGGTGGATCCTGCTGATTACGGAAAGATCCTTTCTGTACTCAAAGCGAACCAGGGTTCGACGAGCCTGGACCTCCGTTTCCAGCTGGCCCGTAAAGCGTTTGATCACACGGCCGTCTATGACCGCACCATTGCTGATTTCTTGGTTTCAAAAGAGATCAATGATGTAAAAAATTGTTATGAATTGGAAAAAAAGGAGTGATGCCATGGCTGAAGACCTTAAAAAGATGTATCGAACCGTAATGGATGACCACTTTCCGCCCCGGATGGAAATCAGTTTTATCGACCAGGACCAACGCCAGACCCTTTTTTATGAGAAAGTTGTCTGGGTGGTCGATGAAGTTCAAAAAGGCCTCAGATATGGTGAAAACCCCGGTCAGGAAGCTGCCCTTTACAAGCTGGTCAACGGCAACCTGGTGCTGGGGGAAACTGAAACCATCCAGCCCGGACAATTTCTGGCATCCGATATTGAACTGCTGCAGTCCGGGAAGCACCCGGGCAAGACCAATTTAACCGATGCGGACAATTCTCTCAACATTCTGCGCTATTTTACGGATAAACCCACCGTGGTCGTCGTCAAACACAATAATCCCTGTGGTGTCGCCCGATCCGATACACTGGTTGATGCCTATGTTAAAGCCAATATGGCCGACAGGATCGCCGCCTTCGGAGGCTGTATCGCCGTAAACCAGCCGGTTGATAAAGCAACCGCCGAGGCCATCATCCAGCAGTATGCCGAAGTGATTGTTGCGCCTGATTTTGAGCAGGGGGTCATGGATGTATTTTCCCAAAAACCGAACCTCAGGGTGATTAAAATCGGCAATATTGAGCGCCTGCAAACATTTGTAGGGCAAAGATGCATTGAATTTAAAAGTCTGATTGATGGCGGCATTATTGCCCAGTGGTCGTTTGTACCGACCACCCGTTCCAAGGGAGATCTCAAGCTGGCCGAGTGTGAATACAAGGGCAAGCCTTACAAAATCAATCGTGCACCCACTGAAAAGGAATATGATGATCTGATTTTTGGCTGGCTGGTGGAGTCGGGAATCACTTCAAATTCGGTCATTTACGTTAAAGATGAGGCCACGGTGGGTATCGGGACCGGTGAGCAGGACCGGGTCGGTGTTGCCGAGATTGCCCGGGATAAAGCCTATCGCAAGCTTGCCGACAGATATTGTTTTGAAACCCACGGAATCCCTTACAATGAATTGACCGATACTGAAAAAAAATCTGCAATTGACGCCCAGGTGGCCGCTGAAAAAGGCGGGCTTATCGGCGCCGCCATGGTGAGTGATGCTTTTTTTCCGTTTAGAGACGGGGTGGATGTGGGTATCCGCGAGGGGATTTCAGCGGTCATTCAACCCGGCGGTTCCGGAAACGACTATCAGTCCATCGAGGCCTGCAATGAAGCCGATGTGACCATGGTGTACACCGGTCAGCGCAGTTTTAAGCATTAGAAGCGCTTAATGTCGTTGCACGAAGATGATTTGATCGTGGCAAAAATTGAGCTGAGATGCAATTATGAAAACACTTGAACCGATCCCCCTTGAACAGATCTGTGCTGCGAAAAAACGCATCGCTGGTAATGTCCTCCGTAGTCCGCTTATCCGCTTAAGTGTTACCAATGCTCCTGCAGAGATTTTTCTCAAGTTGGAGAACTTACAGCCCATCGGCTCCTTCAAATTACGTGGAGCTGCTAATGCAATTCTTTCAGCCAGCGATAAAGAGCTTGAAAGAGGGGTGTGGACGGCAAGCGCCGGTAATATGGCACAGGGCGTGGCATGGTACGCGCGACAACTTGGGCTAGGCTGTAGCGTCGTGGTTCCCGAGAATGCGCCTGACACTAAATTAACAGCTATTAAAAGACTTGGAGCCAGGATCACAAAAGTTCCCCGCAAAGATTGGCTGAAAATCTACAAGACCCACGCTCACGAGGGAATGGAAGGTTTGTTCATTCACGCTTTTAGTGATCCTGACGTCATGGCCGGAAATGGCACCATCGGCCTTGAGATACTTGAAGACCTGCCGGATGTGAATTCAGTAGTGATTCCTTACGGTGGTGGTGGCTTGAGTTGCGGTGTCGCTTCAGCTTTGCGTGCCCTCAACCCGAAAATCAAGGTGTACGCTTGCGAGGTCGAGACGGCAGCGCCGCTCGCTGCATCTTTGAATGCTGGCGAGCCGGTGGAAATCAACCATACGCCCAGTTTCGTTGATGGCATTGGCGTCCATTTCGTTTTCCCAGAAATGTTTTCTCTGGCATGCCAATTATTGGACGGTTCGTTGGTCACTTCATTGGATGGTGTTGTTTCCGCCATAAAGATCATGGCAGAGCGCAACCATGTCATCGCTGAGGGAGCAGGGGCCGCCCCGGTAGCAGCCGCGTTGGCGGGTTTGGCCGGCGCTGGGAAAATCGTGTGTGTGGTCTCAGGTGGTAACATTGATGCCGAGAAACTGGCTAAGATCCTCGGTGGTGATATGCCCTAGTTCCCTTCTTGAAAAAGCGAGTTCTTATCAAAATATGGTGGAATTTTGGCTAAAGGGGAGGTAGATGTGATTGACCGACCATCGTTAAACGAATTCAAAGCTGCTGCAAACAACCTTGAGTCAATAATTGTTCATACACCGTTGATACCGTATCGCGGCGGGGATAATGACACTAGGATTCTGCTAAAACCCGAAATTCTCCAGGCGGTGAATTCATTTAAACTTCGCGGCGTATTCAACGCCGTTGCCTCACTTAGTGAGGAGGAAAAAGCAAGAGGTGTGAGCACGGTCAGTGCGGGCAATACAGCACAGGCACTTGCGTGGTCTGCAAGATATTTTAAAATATCCGCCCGCTGCATCATGCCGGAAACAGCACCCCTTCCCAAGATTGAGGCCGTTAAAGCATATGGCGGGATTCCGGTACTCATACCCATATCAGAAGTCTTTCGCTTTTTACAGGAGCATCTCTGGGAACAGGAACCGTATTCCTTTATCCACCCGTGGACGAATGGACTGGTCCTGATCGGCCACGGGAGTCTTGGTCTCGAAATTATGGACGATGCACCCGATGTTGACACCGTGTTTATTCCGGTGGGGGGCGGCGGATTGCTGGGCGGAGTCGGCAGTGCTATCAAGATGGTCAACCCTTCGGTACGCATCTATGCTGTTGAGCCCGAAGGCTGTCCCTCACTCCGTTTGGCCGTTGATCATGGCCAACCGATTACAGTGGAATGTAAGACGATCTGTGACGGTGTAGCAGTGCCGTATATCACGGATGAAATGTTTCCGTTTCTTAATGAATTAATTGATGACGTGTTGCTGGTTCCAGAGCGCGCGGTGCGCGCTGCAATCAGATCAATTTTATGGCATAATAAAATGCTGGCTGAGCCCGCCGGAGCGCTCGCGCTGGCTGCGGCTCTGCAAATGCCCCCGAAGCGCAGAGGCAAAAGTGTGTGCCTTGTCACCGGAGGAAGCATCAGTGTTGAGCTTATGATGGAAATTCTTCAAGAAGAGCGAGGAGCAATGATATGAAAAGAACAATCATACAGACGGCTGGTGCGCCCGCCGCACTAGGTCCATACAGTCAGGGTGTTTTAGTCGAAGGCGGTCGTACTTTGTATATCGCCGGCCAGGTTCCTGTTGACCCTCAAACCGGCAATCTGGTGGGGGATGGCGATATTCGAGTTCAAACCGAACGCGTCTTAGACAACATTGGGGCCATACTTAAGGAAGCAGCCATGGGATTCCATGATTTGGTAAAGGTCGGTATTTTTCTGGCGAACTTTGATGATTTTGCCGTGGTTAACGAAGTCTATGGCAGCCGTTTCAGTGACAGCCCCCCTGCACGAACTACTGTGGAGATCGCAAGATTCCCTAAAGGTTTTCTAATTGAGATAGACGCCATCGCAGTGGCTTGAGCGGAATTGAAATAAGGCAAACCAAATTTAAAAATTCCATATCGAGTTATTTCAAAATCTTCGAGAAAACGCCTAAAGTAAATTCGATATCTTCGGCGCTGATATGATAATAGGTCACAGCCCGCAGGCGTCGGGGTCCGAATGCAGAGATTTTGATTCCCTCCGCGTTAAGGCGGCTTTCTAGCTCGATTGCCGGTAAATCTTCACGCGTGGTTTCAAAATAGACAATATTTGTTTTGATACCATTCGGATCGATATCCAATCCTTTCATCTCGGCCAACCCTTCGGCCAGCTTTCTCGCATGGGCGTGATCATCTGCCAGCCGATTCACCATTTCGTTAAGTGCTACAATTCCTGCGGCTGCCAATACGCCTGCCTGACGCATGCCGCCGCCAAGCACTTTTCGTGCCCGTCGAGCCTCATTGATAAAATCCTGCGTGCCGCAGACCACAGATCCCACCGGTGCCGCCAGTCCCTTGCTGAGACAGAAGGAAACCGAATCGGCTTCAGTCACTAGATCTTTTGGATTAACATTTAATGCAACGGCCGCATTAAAAATGCGGGCGCCGTCGACGTGGATTTTTAATTTATGATGACGGGCAACTTGACCTACGGCCTTCATGTAATCTGTATCTAGAGGGTAACCGCTGCAACCATTATGGGTATTTTCTAAAATAATAAGTCGGGTTCGTGAAAAGTGTATATTATCATCTCGAATGGCAAATTCGATATCCTCTAAGTCAAGCTTGCCGTCCGGTTGGTTGGGAACGGTTCGAGGATGAATGCCGCCGACGGCAGCCGATCCGCCTTGTTCAGCCAAAAACGTGTGAGATTGGCTGCCTATAATGATTTCATCTCCGCGACCGCAGTGTACCAGCAGACTAGCCAGATTGGCCATGGTGCCGCTGGCAACAAACAGGCCCGCTTCTTTCCCCAGTCGTTCTGCGGCCATCTCTTCCAGACGGTTAATAGTTGGATCCTCGCCGAACACGTCGTCACCCACTTCCGCTTCGGCCATTGCCCGGCGCATGGCCGGTGTGGGTTTGGTCAAGGTGTCCGATCTCAAATCAACAATGCGCATAAGCTGTCTCCTTGATCGCCAAATTTTATCAATTGTCAAAGAAGGACAAATACCCAAAATCCGGCCAACCTGCAAGGCATAAAATTTTTGAGACCGCACATTTTTTGCCCATGTTATTGACTATTGCCTGTTTTTGAAGGTAAATAATCGCATCCGGGCCGAATAATAAATTCTTCAGACAATGCCTGAATAATCAATTGATTTTTTAACCTGCCAAATGGACAAAGGGGGGGGGTATGGCCAAATTGTTATGGGAACCTTCTGAGAAGCAAATTAAAGAATCCAATATGTACCGCTTCATGACGTTCATTAATGAAACGTATAACCAGAGTTTTAGTGAATTTAGCTCCCTTTACGACTGGTCTGTTGAAAACATTTCTGAGTTCTGGGCCGCTTTCTGGGAATTTGCCGATATCGTCCACTCCAAACCCTATGATCAGGTCATAGATGACGTTTCAAAAATGCCGGGAGCCAAGTGGTTTTCAGGCGCTGAGCTCAATTTTGCCGAAAATCTGCTTCGATACCGAGATGATCAGGTAGCATTAATCTTCAAAGGGGAAGATCAGCCTTCCACTCGAATGACCTATGCCCAGCTTTATGACGAAGTCGCGCGTCTTGCGAAGTCTTTAAGGGATCTGGGAATCCAGCCGGGCGATCGGGTGGTGGGGTTCATGCCCAATATGCCTGAATCCATTATTGCAATGCTGGCCGCCACCAGCATTGGCGCAACCTGGTCATCATGCTCGCCGGATTTCGGCATTAAAGGCGTGCTGGATCGATTTGGACAGATCAAGCCCCGGGTTCTGTTTACTGCCAACGGCTATTCCTTTAAAGGCAAAAAATTAGATTCTCTGGAACGCATTGCAAATATTCTCAAAGAATTGCCGTCGATCGAGAAAGTTGTCGTTGTGCCCTACACCGAGCCGCGAGCCGATATCAGCAAGGTCCCCAACGCAGTTCATTATAACGATTTCCGATCATCAGAATCCGGTTTGGAGATTGAATTTGAACAACTGCCGTTTGAGCACCCCCTGTACATCATGTACTCATCCGGAACCACCGGTTTGCCCAAATGTATGGTGCAAAGTGCCGGTGGCATTCTGGTGCATCAGTTAAAGGAACATATACTGCATACCAACTTAAAACGTGAGGATACCCTTTTTTATTTTACCACCTGTGGTTGGATGATGTGGAATTGGCTGACCTGTGCACTGGGGGTTGGGGCGACCCTGGTCCTGTATGACGGCAATCCGTTTCACCCCCACCCTGGTGCGCTGTGGGAAATGGCCCAGGATGAAAAAATTACCGTTTTCGGAACCAGTGCGGGGTACATCGCGGCGCTTCAAAATGCGGGGGTAAAACCCGGCAAGACCTATGACTTAACACCGTTACGAGCCGTTCTTTCCACGGGTTCACCGCTGTCAATCGAAGGGTTCGAATTTATTTATCAGGAAGTCAAGGCCGATTTACAGCTGGCCTCCATTTCCGGGGGCACGGACTTAAACGGCTGCTTTGCCCTTGGAAACCCCATGGAGCCGGTTTATGCCGGTGAGCTCCAGTGCCGGGGGCTGGCCATGGATGTGCGGGCATTTGATGAATTGGGAAACGAACTGATCGATGAGCAGGGAGAGCTGGTGTGCTGCAAGCCGTTTCCGTCCATGCCGATCTATTTCTGGGATGATCCGGATGGAAGTAAATATCACGACGCTTATTTCGACATATTTCCCAATATCTGGCGCCATGGTGATTTTGTTACGGTCACCAAGCGCGGTGGTGTCGTGATGCTCGGAAGATCGGATGCGACGCTTAACCCCGGCGGGGTCCGCATCGGAACTGCTGAAATTTATCGGCAACTGGAGCAAATGGAGGAAATCGCCGACAGCGTTGTGGTCGGGCAGGATTGGAACAATGATGTGCGGGTGATCCTCTTTGTCAAGCTGGCAGACGGTATTGAACTTACCGATGAGTTAAAAGACAAAATCAGGCAAACCATTCGCACCAATGCCTCGCCGCGGCATGTACCGGCGAAGATCATCAATGTGCCGGATGTTCCCTATACGCTCAACATGAAGAAAGTGGAACTGGCGGTTAAAAAAGTCATCCAGGGCCAGGAGGTGCTCAACAAAGATGCCTTGAGCAATCCGGAGGCGCTGGATTATTATGCTGATATCAAGGAGCTCCAGAAAGATTAAAACAGTTTTCAAAACAGTTTAGCTTTAAATTAATAAAATAAATCCTCTGAAACCCGTTTTGGAGAAAATTAAACTGCCCTTTTCTTCGAGAAACCTTAATCACTTTCACCGAACTGGAGACATATGCCATGCTGGAAACATTTCAGGTTTTTCCTGTGGGTGTGGTTAGAAAAAACGAAGAAGGGGCCTGGATTGAAATCTTTGAACCCTATTCCGACGCGCTTCTGGGGTTGGAAGGGTTTTCCCATATTCAGGTGTTTTTTTGGTTTCACGAAAACGATACTGCCGACCGGCGTAAAACCCTGAGAGTCCATCCCCGTAAAGATAAAAAAAATCCCTTAAGTGGTGTGTTTGCCACCCATTCTCCCCTGCGACCGAACCTGATCGGTTTAACCATATGTAAGATAAAATCAATTAGGGGCCGGCATATTGAAATTGAAGACATTGACGCCTTTGATGGCACCCCGGTTATTGATATCAAATGTTATATACCCGGCTCGACCTCAAATGCCGGTGTGCGTGTACCAGATTGGGTGTGAAACTCA
>CBDUUO010000095.1:0-9123 GCA_965370395.1 uncultured bacterium | reverse complement strand
CCGCCCCAGTTGCTGGTGATGAAAGGCGCTTTAAACTCGTAATCGGTCCAGTAGCGGGAGATGTCGATCATTTCAACGTCGATCACGATACCGGCCTTTTTCGCCATTTGCTGAAAAGCGACGGCCATTTCGGCCATACCCGCCCTGCCTGCGCTGGTGTAAAGTTTAAAGCGGGTTCCCGGTTTGACGCCGGCTTCGGCTAAAAGCTTTTTGGCAAGCGCAATATCCTGTTTTTTGGCTTTTATGTTTGGGTTGGCATAGGCATGAAAAGCCGGAATCGGCTGGTCGTTGCCGATGGTGCCCATGCCCCCCAGGGCGATATTCAGCATAGCTTTTCGGTCAATAATATAGGAAAAGGCCTGGCGCACTTTCGCGTTGCGGAAAATTCTTTTCTTTTCAGCATCCTGCCCCTTGGCGATCACAGGGTCGAGGTTTAAAACCAGCGGCTGATAGCCCAGCGTCGGACCGCCGAACACAACGACATTCTTAGTTTTTTTGGCCGTTGGAATCAGATCATAGCTCAGACGATACATGATGTCGACCGAGCCGCTCTGGATGGCAGCCAGTTGCGATGAATTTTCCTTGATGGGAACGATTCGAAATTCATCGACATAGGGCAGGGGCTTACCGTCATCGCCCATGAGAAAGTAGTCTTCATTTTTTACCAGTGTGGTGACGCCGCCCATCTGCCATTTCTTGAGCTTAAAGGGCCCGGAACCGATGGGTTTGGTGTTGATGTCTTTCAGATTCTCTTTGGCAATGATGCGGGGGAAAACGCTGCCCAAGTCCACCGGAAGATCCAGATACGATTTCGTAAGCTTGATGACAACCGTATGCTTGTCTTTGACAATGACTTCCTTTATGGGCCCGATTTTGGAGTGGCCTCTGGGAGACTGTTTGGGATCGAGCACACGATCTAGGCTGAACTTGACGTCATCAGCCGTCACCGGTCGCCCATTGTGAAATTTTGCTTTTTTATTGAGATGGAACGTCCAGGTCATGGCTTTGTCGGCATGCTCCCACGACTCCGCCAATTCCGGCTTGGCGGTTAGATCGGACGCGATACGGGTCAGTGTGCTGAAGATGTGGAAGGTGGCATGGTAGGATTCATCGCCGACAACTTTATGAGGATCGAGCGTTTTGACGGATGAAGCGATACAAAGTGAAAGAGTACCCCCTCTTTCGATGGCCAGGGCCGTGCCGCCGGCCATCAAGGTGGTGCAAAAAAAAGCCACAACCAGTAACTTGAACAAGTTTTTTGAAAATGTCTTCATAATCGAGCTCCTTTCTTTGGGTTAGTAGAAAGATCGGACGAGCCGCTCACATTGCGTAAGAAAAAATGCTGTGATCAGAAAAATCCAAGCTCACCATGGCTGGCAGACCCTCCTTTCCTCCTAGGGTTACTTGCTTTATCTCAATTTGGTTTCGGGGCATCATTTTTTGCGGGTTTAATCCCAATGTAGTGCTGAACCTGCATATCTTCCGGGATATTATCCCCGTGGATGCCCTTGCCCCTTTGCGGGTCAATGTGGGCGCCGTGGTCGGGGGCAAACCATATCATGCGGTTGTATCCCCGCCAGTAAGTATCAACAGTTTTTGCAAATTGATCAAAGGCATAGATGTGGTTTTTCAATGCTTGAATGGCCTCCGAACAAAAAGGCGTTATTTCATGAAGAATGTCATCATATTCACAGTGGTAAACGACGATAAAATCAAACTTATCGGATTTGATTACCTCGATCGTGCGGCGGGTAACAGCTTGATCGTCAAGTTCAGAAAAATATTGGATTTTCCGCTCACGGAAGATAAGATCAATGCTTTGTTCTTTTACCGCAACAATAACAGGTTTTTTCTCAGCACGGATAAGTGCATCGAAAATGGTATTACACGTCAACACAGGCTTTTCTTTTTTTTGGATACCGTGGATCCGTGGTTGGGCGCCTGTAAACATGGACGCAAAACAGACCGGTGTGATTGGCGGAATTACAGAGCTTAACGGCACAGCTAAAGGTGCATGCGTCAAGACAGCATCAAATAAGGATCTAAAGTTTTGATACATTTTCAACCCAACCGCATCGGGTGCGTAAATAAGGCATCGGTCAACTTTTTCAACGCCCTGACGTCCGGCTGCCTGAATAACATCATTGAGACAATCCGGGTCAGAAACAACAGGGGGATCAATCCCCATCAATTTGCAAATTGTCGGCGTAACAGAGGTTATGCAGGGCAGATTATGGCCTTGCTGAAATCGCCCGTTCATTTTGCTTCTTTAACTGCATTCGGAATAAAATGTCAAGCAGCCAATTATAACCAGGGCGTCTGTTTTATATTTGCCTAATATATTACTTCTCAAAACTTAATTGTATTTTGGAAATACTAACCGACATCCGGTTTGTGCTTTGCAACGATATCTTCGATTTTCGATTTGACCTCTTCAGAAATGTTCTCGGGTTGATACTCCGCAAAGATCGTTTTTGCATTTTCATTCAGCGTTGCCAGGAGGTCTTTGCTGCCATTCTCTTCCCAGGTCTCAAAGTTGTTCCTGTCAAAAAACCGCGGGAAATAAAAAGACTTCTTGAAATTTTCACTGGTATGGTCTTCCATCAGGAAGTTGCCCCCGGGTCCGACACGGTCCATCACCTGCAAGGGTACGGTCTCATCATTAAAGCTCAACGGCTTGAGCATGTGCTTGATGGTGCCGATAATTTCATCGGAAAAAAGGATGGACTCAAAAGAGGAGGTTGACCCAAACTCCAGATAGCCACAATCATGAATGATATTGCAACCATTCAGCGTGGCGTTGTAAATCGACATGGCAAACTCGAAACCGGCCTGGGCATCCAGAACCTTGGCATCCGTGGATCCTGCGATACAGAAAAAAGGCAGCCCGTAAAAGTGCGCCATGTCCGCAAGACCCGCATTCAGGATGTTCAGTTCAGGGCAGCCGTAACTGAAGATACTGGTGCGCATATCCATGATGGTTGCGTCACCGCCAAAGATAAACTTGGCGCCGGCCTGCTTTTTCTGAAAAATCACAAGACCTGCCAGGGACTCCGCAACGGTCTGAACCAGGGTGCCTTCGATGGTGGCCGGAGAGGTCCCCCCCATCATGGGGCTGGCAATGTAGATAAAGGGAATTCCATATTCACAGCATATCAACCCCTTGCCCACGCCCATCTCCGTGTGAACCATTGGAGATACCGGCTCGGTGTACAAAATCAAAGGCGGCTTTTTTTGCAGCTTATCCACACCGCTGATGGCAGCGCCGGCCATTTCGACCATTGCCGCCATATCGTTTCTGCCGTGCCCGGTAACGATGATCGGTTTTGCCGTATTGGTAAGCATTGCTTCATATTGATGGACAAAATTGCCGCCCTGCGGTGCGTCATTGGCGATGCCGAAAGACATGATGAAGTCTACATTCGGCAGCGCGTCACAAAATCGAGCCAGCCGGGCAACGTCCTGCTTCATACAAAGCCTTCGCTCTCCGGATTCAAGATCGATGGTTTTGTTACAATCCGATCCGGTTCCATAGTAGCACGCGTCTTCCTTCAGCACCATGGCGGGTTCACCGTTACGGTCGAAAACCTCAATTTCTCCGGGAGCGGCTTCGATGGCTTCCATCACCAACTTACGAGGGATTTTCACCCGTTCCGAATTGCCGACATCACACCCGGCCTGACCCAGGATCTCCAAAGCCTCTTCACAGCTTACACTGCAACCGATATCCTCCATCAGTCTGAGGGCATATTCGTTAACCTGGCTGATTTGCTCTTTCGATAAAATTCGATTTTTCGAACCCTGACGTTGATAACTATCCATTTAATTTTATCTCCCCCTCCTTCATGAAAGTTTAAAGTACTTTGTATTCGAATACAGGGTAATAAATGTTTCCGTGTACGATATCCCGCCGATTTTTTTTAAATCTTTTCTGAATAAAATATCATTCAGGGAATTCATGGAATCGACCATGATCTCAAAAAAAAGGTCGAAACGCCCGGTGGCGTTCCACGCGCTGGTGACCCCGGGAATTTTTTCAATCTCCTTAATTTTTTTTTCATGATTTTGTTCCTTGAGGTTTACCCCCACGATTGCCGAGATTCGATTGGGGAGTGCAAAGGGATTAACTCTGGCCTCTAATTTTAAAACTCCCCGGTTGATCAGGCGCGTAACCCGGTTTTTAACCGTACCTTCAGAAACATTTAGCTTTCCGGCAATATCCTTATAAGCCCTGCGGGCGTCCTCCTGAAGCGCAAGAATAATTTTTCTGTCCAGAGCATCGATGTCTTTCATTGCTGCCGTCATCCGCTCCTCTTTTCGGACTTAAAGAAATTTGTCGATGTGATATTCAGCCTGACCATAACCCCGTTTTTTAGCGAATAGTGATTTTGCCAAGCATGTATCATTTCCTTTTACATGTGTCAATCAATAAATTCCATAAAATCATTATAAAATGTAATAATTATATAAAATATTATGATAAATAGAAGATTAATGTAAAATATTATTGACAACGTAAATATTTGGCCTTAATGTTGCCCAAATAACATCACGATAGAAAATTAGCCGCCGGTAACAAATAAAAGGAGGGAAAAATGACAGAAGAATATCAGGAAATTTCCGAGGCATTAATTGCCGGGGATATTGAAAACGTTAAAGTGTTGACTCGGAAAGCACTTGATGCAGGCAGCGCTCCCGGGGAGATCCTCAGGAAAGGACTTCTTCCCGGAATGGATGTCGTTGGTCAAAGATTCAAAGTGGGTGATATGTTTATCCCCGAGGTGCTCAAGTCAGCCAAGTGTATGCATGGCGCCATGGATTTGTTGAGGCCCCTGCTGACACAAAGCGATCAGGACGGCGCCGGCAAGGTCGTCATCGGCACCGTCCAGGGAGACGTTCACGATATCGGTAAAAATCTGGTGCGTATGATGCTGGAAGGGTCCGGATTCAAGGTCGTGGATTTGGGGATTGATGTAAAGCCTGAAGCCTTTATTGAGGCCGTCAAAGAGCACCAACCGGACATCATGGGAATGTCGGCCCTTTTAACCACGACCATGCCGAAGATGGAAGAGACGATAAAGGCCATAGAGGAAGTCGGCCTGCGGAGTCAAGTCAAGATCATGGCCGGGGGCGCTCCGGTAACCCAAAAATTTATTGATGAGATTGGGGCCGATTCTTACGGGCCCAATGCAGCGGTCGTCGTTGAGGAAGCAAAGCGGTTGATGCAGCAATAAGATTTTGAGCGAGATGAAAGATGACGCCGTCCGCATTATCGATGTGTACAGCAAAAATAGCAAACTATGAGCATGAAATATGTTGTGTTGATTTCTGACGGGATGGCGGACTATCCCATAGAGGAATTGGACGGGCTTACCCCCCTTGAGGCAGCAGACACCCCCCATATGGACACTCTCGCTGCCAGGGGACGGGTGGGGCTGGTGCGCAATGTACCCCCTGGCATGTCTCCCGGCAGCGATGTGGCCGTTATGTCGGTACTGGGTTTTGATCCGGCCAAGTATTACACCGGAAGGGCTCCTCTGGAAGCTCCGGCCATGGGCGTTGAGCTGGAGCCGGGTCAGATCGCCTACCGGATGAACCTTGTCACTATTTTCGATAGTAAAATGTCCGATTTCACCGCGGGACATATATCCAACGATGAGGCTGCGGTACTGGTAAACGCCTTGCAAAGCTCAATGGACTCTGATGAATTTAGGTTTTATCCCGGCACTTCCTACCGTAATCTCATGGTGACCACTGACATCAACCTTTTGAAAATGATCTGCACGCCGCCCCATGACATCATCGGACAATCAATTGAAACGTATCTTCCCAGAGGCCGAAAAGCTCAAAGACTGCTTGACTTGATGGACCGTGCGGGCAAAATTCTCAAGGACCATGAAATTAACGTGCGGCGCAAGGAGGCAGGTGAAAATCCCGCCAACAGTGTTTGGCTCTGGGGACAGGGGATCCGACCCGACATGCCTCTTTTCAAAGATGTGTATGGAATTAGCGGTGCCATCATCAGTGCAGTACCGCTTTTGCGAAGCCTATCGCAATATCTCGGGTTAGAACTTATCGGCGTTGAAGGCATCACAGGTTACTTGGACACCAACTACAAGGGCAAGGGGTTGGGCGCTCTCCGAGCACTCCAGAAGCATGACTTGGTCTGCGTACATGTGGAAGCGCCCGATGAGGCTGGACACAGTGGCGACACGAAGTCTAAAAAAGAGGCAATTGAACGAATTGATGAGGAGGTGCTGGGTACGATTCTTGATGGCTTCGATAAATACGCGGAGTGGAGAGTTCTGGTTTTGGCTGACCACCCAACCCCCATTGTCAAACGCACTCACACGGCTGAGCCCGCGCCGTTCGTACTGTGCGGCACCGGCATCGATTCTTGCGGTGCAGAGGTGATGGGGGAATCCTCTGCCAGCGCCTCCGGCATTTTTATTGATAAAGGATACCGTATGATGGAGATCCTGCTCGGGATTTAGCCGTTTACCATATTTATGACAACCGGTATAAGCCCAAACCAATAAACGGAGTCAGATGATGGATCAAAAGGTAAGAAATGCGATTTATGACGCGGTAGAAAAAGAGCCTTTTGCAAAAGCAATGAAGATCAGTCTGGTGAAATTGGAGCTGGGGTTTTCAGCAGTCGAAATGATTTATGACCCGGCCACCATGAACAACATCTATGAACGCGCCCATGGCGGTGCGGTGTTTGCGCTAATTGACGAGGCCTTCGAAACCGCAGGCCAGACTGACGGCACCATCGCCGTTGCCTTGAATGTGAATGTGACTTACGTTTCCAGCCCGCAGCCGGGCGTGAAACTGCGGGCAGAGGCCAAACAGAACAGCCAGACCAAAAAGACTGCCAGCTACGATATAAAGGTCAGTGACCCAAACGGCAATCTGATTGCCACCTGCTCCGCGCTGGCTTATCGAACTAGGAAGCCCATTCCTTTTCTTTAAAAAACAGAAGGGTGTCTTGTCCGAATAAATCTTGATTGTTGTTTTGAAATTTTCTGTAGTCAATCTTATTAAAACCGCAGATTATTTTTGAAATCTACTCAAATTTCATATTTCCAACACATATCCAAATATTTAAACGGTGCAGTAAATTTCGTATTAGCACGATTTACACATTTTTTGTTAGGCGAATATTTTGTATATTTGTCATTGTGTAATCCACAATCTGAAAAGTCTTGTGATATTCCTTTCATATCTGTAATTTTGCCAAAATGCATGTATTCTCAATGTATCGGTACTTGGCTGATATTTGGTTTTCTGGCAAAATTTGCAGCCTTTAAAACCTACTAATTTTCCTAAATTTCCGTTTCCTATTAACATATCTCCCCTGTCCATGATATCATGCGCTATCTAAAAATATCATTTTACATACGCTTCAGGCTGTCTTATTATGAATTTGCTATTTGTTGCTCATCTTATCAGCGTATTGCACTGGAATTATTTTGGGTTTCTCTAAAAATCACTTCCTTTAGATCTACGTCCAAAGTGGTTTCTTGGGCAATCGCATAAAATTATTCGGATTATTTGCTCAATATTCAAAGGTGGGATCAGTGTTTCAGCACGTGCTTTGTGTATATCCTTATCGGAAAGACCTAAAGAAATTTCGATTTATTCCACCGTTAGGTCTTGAACTCATCGGAAAGGTCATCGAGCCGTATGCCCGGGCATTGGATATCATCGATCTGCGTTACGAGTCCAAACGCACCCCTGATTTTTTGCGCCCAGAAACCGATATGGTCTGTTTTTCGGTAAATTGGAAACGGCGTGTCGAGTTATTGCGTGAGGAAATTATGTCCGTACCACCGGATATTTTTACTATATTAGGTGGCCGACATGCGACCGAGGATCCCGAGGGATGGCTCGCAAGCTGCCCGAATGTTGATGCCGTTGTTCGCGGAGATGGGGAAGAGGTGATGGAAGACCTTTGTAAGGGCGTGCCGCTTGAAAACATTGCCGGACTTAGCTTTCGCAATGGGGGCGGCATTATTCACAATTCCATCCGCAGATTGGGGGCAATAAAGGATCAGCTATATCCCAACCGAAGCCTTCGCCGATACACCTATGAAGTAGAAGTACAGAATATCAGCACCGGGGTGGAAATGGACATATTTTCCGCTTCACGCGGCTGCCCATTTAAATGCACCTTCTGTTCCTTCAATTTCAATCCCTGGGGTGAGAAACGGAACTGGTCAGGGCGTTCACCCGAGTCCATCGTAGAGGAGCTTGCTCAGATTAAAGCACCGCTTGTTGGTTTTACCGATGAGACATTCAACCATGACATGGATCGTGTCGAGCGAATTTGTGATCTGATTCTGGACCGCGGTATTCGCAAGAAGTACATCATTAACGCGCGGCTGGAGATTGCCCGGCGCCCGGATGTGATTCGCAAGATGGAACTGGCGGGATTTGCAATGTTGCTGATGGGTATCGAATCGGCCCAGGATAAAACCCTACGCGCCATGCGCAAGGGCTTCAATACTGCCAAGATTCGTGAATACTTTGATGTGCTTCGGGACACATCCCTATTGCTGCACGGTTACTTCATTGTGGGCAATATTGGAGAGAGCGTCGCGGAAATGAAGCAGATTCTGCCATTTGCCCGTGAGTTGGGGTTGGATACGGTGAATCTTACGTTACTGCGCAACAGTCCGTATTCTGGTTTAGACGAAATGGTCGCGCAAAACCCTGACTACCATATTACCCCAACCGGTAAGATCTATTCGAAACACTGTTCGATCGAAGAACTCAAGCAATTGCGTCGTAAACTAGCTAAAGAATTCTACACAAAACGTCAAAACCTTCGCATCCTGAACAAGCTGCGGCGGACCGGTCTCCTGAAACTATTTTTTTCTCAGGGTTCTTCAAATTCGGCTCGATTGGTTTATTCCCTGTTAAAAACATGGGTGGACGGTCACCGGCGCTGAATTTTGTATTGGCCGGTTAATCGACGCCAACTTAATCCTGTTTGGAAAAGATTCGGCTGGGGTTCATATCGCCATTTCTTATCGAATTATCTGTGGCATCATTCAGACCTTTGATATCTAATAAGCGTTTTATCCATAGTCCCGCAGTGGAACAATAGGAGATTAT
>CBDUUO010000094.1:0-9128 GCA_965370395.1 uncultured bacterium | reverse complement strand
ATCCTGTTCCTTTTCCTAAAAAGAAGCATGTCATTTCGAGATCAAACAGCTTTATTATCTGGGGACTTAGCTGGGGGAGCAGGTGCTGCGCCATTAACCATGCTAAACTCGTTAGTCGGGTTTTGTTATGCGCAGGTTAGGGAACCGGATCAACGCCACCAGGATGAAAGGGATGACATCGTAACAATCGCTTGCAGGCCAGCAACAGGCCTTTTAACGGACCGTGTTGTCTGATTGCCTGATAGGCATAATTCGAACAGGTTGGATAAAAACGACACGAGCGGCCTATAATCGGAGACAATGTATACTGGTAGGCCTTGATCGATGCTAACATCAATATCGATATAATCTTTTTAATCAACACAATTCGAAATCTTTTCAAACAAATCTTGAAGGAATGAATATACCTTCTCAGATGAAAGGTCTGCGGCCTTTTTTTTGGCTACAATGTTGATATCCCAGTTTTGATTTAAATGCTGCCTGTTTAATCGAAAATATTCGCGTACAAGACGTTTAATTCGGTTTCTTTGCGCAGCTTTTCCGACCTTTCGCGTAACTGTGATGCCCAGCCTTGGGCTGTCGAGTCGGCCAGGTTTAAAAAAAGCGATAAAACTGTCGTTTTGAAACTTGCGTCCGGATCTGGTGAGTTCGAGAAATTCCGATCGTTTTAAGATTCGATCTTCCTTTTTAAAGGAAAAGCGCATCGTTATTCATCATCCATTGCCCATTACGCTTTAATCATCATCCAATTCGCTGGCCTGACCGTTTCAACCGGCGAGCCGGGCCCTACCCTTTGCCCGGCGCCGATTAATTAACCTGCGACCCGCTTTAGACGACATCCGTTTGAGAAATCCATGATTTCTGGCCCGTCTGATTCTGCTGGGTTGAAAAGTGCGTTTCATTTTCTAAGTCCCTTAATTTATTATATATTTTTAATTTGCCGTTTGGACGTCAACTGTCATCTCGTTCGACCCCGGGGTGCAAAGCCCTAAATTTTTCATATAAATCACAAGCTTGAAATCATGTCAAGACGAAATCACTATTCCTTATGAATTTCAAATATATCGAACTCTTCCATATGATAGGTGGTGTTGGGGTATATGACAATTTGTTTGCCGATGGCCTTTTCCAGAACCGTTATCAAATTATTTTCTTCACCGTGCAACAGCTCGGCAATCTGCGGATTAACTCTTAATGTCAGCCGGATACCGTTCATATCCTGGGACTCCCGCAAAATTTCACGAAAAATCGAGTAGCAAATCGATTGTTTGGAAATAATATAGCCTTCACCGTCACAATAATAGCAGGGCTCGCACAGAATCCGGGTGAGCGGTTCCCGGGTGCGTTTGCGGGTCATCTGGATGAGCCCCATCTCCGAAATCGGCAGCACATGGGTTTTACTCTTGTCTTTTTCCAATGCTTCCCTGAGCGCATTGAACACCTTTTCCTGGTTGGATTTTTTATCCATATCGATAAAATCGATAATGATAATGCCTCCGAGATCCCGCAGCCGGATTTGATAGGCAATCTCCTTGACGGCCTCCAGATTGGTTTTTGAAATCGTCTCTTCCAGGTTGTGTTTGCCGACGTAGCGGCCGGTGTTGACATCAACCGCTACCAGGGCCTCGGTGTGCTCGATGGTAATATATCCGCCGGATTTCAACCAGACCTTGCGTTTGAGAGCTCTGGAAATATCGCCTTCCAGATTGTAAGCGTCAAAAACCGGTTCGGAACCGTCATAGAGCACCACATGATCCTTTAAGCCGGGCATGTAAGTGTCCAGAAATGATAAAACGGCATCATAGGTCGCTTTGGAATCGATAACCAGTTTCTCGACTTCATGGATCAGCAAATCCCTCACCGCGCGCAGGCTCACGGAAATCTCCTGATGCAATCTGGACGGGGTGGGGGCTTTTTCATATTTTTTTTGAATGTTGACCCACAGGTTATTCACAAAGGACATCTCGGAGGCCAGTTTTTCTTCCGGCTCGCCCTCAGTAGCCGTCCGCACAATATAGCCATGGTTATTGGTGCGCAAATTCATGACGCTATTTCGCAAGCGCTCGCGTTCGGCTTCATCCTCGATTCGGCGGGAAATGCCGATATGATCGGATTTGGGCATTAGCACCAGGAAGCGGCCGGGCAAAGAAATGTAAGACGAAATTCGTGCCCCTTTGGTCCCGATGGGAGATTTGACGACCTGGGCCAATATTTCCTGGCCCTCTGAAATAAGCTCTTCAATCTGCTGGCTGCGCCGGCCCTCGTATGGTGCCGGTTCCGGATTGCTTTCAGGTTCTGCTTGCGGCTCCTCGGTATCGATTTGAAACATGCGTGCATATTCCTTAAAATCATTTGTATAAACATCATCCACATAAATAAATGCCGCCTGATTAAGACCGATATCCACAAACGCCGCCTGCATCCCGGGCAATACCCTTAGCACTTTGCCTTTATAGATATTACCGGTGACATCCGAATCATCCCCGCGATCCACATATAATTCCACGATGGTCCCATCTTCTAAGAGCGCCACCCGGGTTTCATGATCCGAAACATTGATGATGAGCTGTTTGTACATGGTCAAAAGCTCCGCTTTTTCGCAAAGCGCAAAGGGCATAGCGCATAGCGAGAAATACCTCGACTGGTAGAAGCAGATCTTAAACCCTTTGCTCTATGCGCTATGCGCTTAGCTTTAAAATGGTGGCCTGTTTGACCTGCGCGTCGCTTAATTTGAATATGTGGCGCAGAACATCAAACGGCCGCACGGTTTTTCCCGGCTCGGATTGAAGGGTCAGTTCCAGATGACACGAATCGAGCAATTCACTGTTTACCACAATATCCTTTAAATCTACCTTTTTCAACTTCCCTTTTCGATGGGTTAGCGTAATGTAAAAATCCGACCTCTCGTTGAAAGCCCTGAGCCGGGCTTTATCGAAAAGATCTTCTTCCACGGCAATCCGGTAGCGGATGCGTTTCCGGAGGAGCGCCGGCGCCTTTTGGGGGGCTAATTGACAATGGATGATTTCAAGCCCGGCGGGCAGGTGCTCGTTTAACGTGGCCTTCACGTCCTGGGGGCGAATGTCATCAGGCACGGTTATCATAAAGCGTTCCTGCTGGCTTTCGATTCCCACCGGCAGGGGGTCATCAAAGGAGATTTTGGGTTTGGGGTGAAACCCCTCTGAAAACCGAACCGCAATTCCGGCCCGTTTTAAGGCTCGACGGAAGATGTTGACCAGTTCGAGATGCCCGAAATACCGCGCCCGATCCAGTTTGGTGTAAAAAACATAGAGTTTTTTGACCGGCGGCGGTTTCTGAGTATCGGATCGGTTCACCCGAACGGCATTGTCTTTTAACGTGTCGTGGGTTATGGGCTCGATTTGTTCAAAGTCACAGACACCGCACTGGCTGCAGTCATCAACCCGGCAATCCGCCGTAAAGGTTCCTCTAAATGCGGTTTCCCATTCAGCGGCCAAATAGGCTTTGCTCACCCGGGTGTCAATATGGTCCCAGGGCAACGGCTCACAGACGTCTCTCGGACGAAGGGTATAAAAATCCGGATCCAGGCCTCCTTCGGCAAAGGCCGCTTCCCACAGGTCATATCGAAACCGATCACTCCAGCCGTCAAACCTGCAGCCTTTATGATAGGCGGCTACCAGCAGCCGGCTCAGCCTTCGATCGCCGCGGGCCCAGACCCCTTCCAGCCAGCTGACTTTGGGGTTCTGCCATTTGATTTTAATGCCGGACAATTTGAGCTCGTCCTTGACCCGCTTTAAGCGGTCTTCGGATTCGGCCAGCGACAGCTGAGAGGCCCATTGAAAAGGGGTATGCGGTTTGGGAATAAAAGTGGCCACGCTGACATTGATCTTTCCCCGGCGCCCGGCGGGTCTTTTGATTTGTCGCAGGGCTTTGACTAAATCCACCAGGGCTTTTAAATCCTCGGCGGTTTCGGTCGGGAGCCCGATCATAAAATACAGTTTAATGACCTGCCATCCCAGGTCAAAGGCATCTTTGACCGTCGTCATAATTTCGGTTTCACTGATATTTTTATTGATCACGTCCCGCAGCCGCTGGCTGCCGGCTTCGGGGGCAATTGTAAACCCGGTTTTGCGCACCGTCTTGATCAGTTTCATCAGCTCCGGCGTCAGGGTTCCGGCCCTCAAGGACGGCAGGGAAACCGCCACATTCTCAGCCGCATAGCGCGACATCAAACGCTCCATCAAAGGCACGATACAGCCGTAGTCACCGGTGCTTAACGACAGCAGGGAAATATCTTCGTATCCGGTGGTGCTGACGGATTGATCACAAAGGGCAAGCAGTGAATCGGGCGAGCGTTCCCGCACCGGCCGGTATATCATGCCGGCCTGACAGAACCGGCAGCCGCGGGTACAGCCCCTGGCAACCTCCAGCCGCAACCGATCATGCACGGGTTTGCCGAAGGGGATGATGGGTTTCGCCGGAAAAGGCACCTGATCCAGATCGGCAACCAGGGTTCGCGTCACATGCGTATAATCCGGATACTGCGGCTCCAGGGTCTGAAAACCGCAGTCATCATATTGCGGCTTAAAAAATGAGGGGATATAGACACCTTCAATCTGTGACCAGCGCATTAAAAGGGCTTCTTTATCGTTGCCGGTGTTCTTTTTCCATTCCATCCAGCCTTCGACCAGTTGCAGGGTGACTTTTTCACCGTCCCCGATGACAATGGCATCAAAAAAATCCGCAACCGGCTCCGGGTTGCAGGTACACGGGCCCCCGGCGATAATCAGCGGAAAAGAACCGTCCCGTTGAGCGGCATAAAACGGAATGCCGGACAGCTCCAGAATGGTTAACATATTGGTGTAGTTCAGTTCATAGAGCAGACTGAATCCGATAATATCAAACCGATCAAGGGGCAAACGGGATTCCAGAGAAAATAAGCGAAGCCCGCTGCTCCTGAGATGACGGTCCATATCCATTCCGGGTGCAAAGACCCGCTCGGCGGCAATGTCCGGATGGGCGTTGAGAATATGATACAGAATCTGCATCCCGAAATGGGAGGTGCCGATTTCATAAAGATCTGGAAAGGCCAGTGCAAAACGCAGTTTAACCCGGCCCAGGTCCTTTTTGATCTGATTGATTTCTCCCCCCAGATAGCGGCTGGGTTTTTCAACCAGAGGGAAAATATCTTCGATTGTTTTAATGCTCATGAGCTCTGTTGAGTGACTAAAGTTAATGAATTCTACCCGTCGAGAGCCTCTGGGTCGAACGATCATTTATAAAAGATGGAGCGAAGCGACACCTTAACTTTAGGCATTTTAGTTCACTTTAGATCATTTTAGGCACTTTTTTACGGGGTCATGTTACCAGATTAACTCAAAAAATTGAAGCCCCCGGCTTTATTTTCATGGCGTAGTGTTTATATTTTAACAGCCAAATGGCTCCGTAATTTCTAACTGGCCATCCACGAATAGTGGCTGGCGCTATCAAGTTTCCGGTAGGACAGATATGCATAACAACTTAATGCCGATCGAAAATAAAATAGGTCGCACCCTTTTTGCTTTGTTTTCACTTTTTTTTATGCTGGCCTTTCCACAATCCGGCTGGGGCCTGAATGCTGAACGCAAAAGCCCGGTGGTACGGGCGGTGCGCAAGGCCAGCCCGGCTGTGGTAAATATAAGCTCCTCCTACGAGATTCGCAAGCGTGCCAATCCCTTCTCCGGTTTCGGTATGGATCCGTTTTTCGAAGAGTTTTTCAAAGATTTCTTTGATCCCCGGTTCGAACGCCGCCGGAAGAGCACCAGCCTGGGGTCCGGCGTGATCATCGACGGCAAAAGGGGCTTCATCCTGACCAATGCCCATGTCATCGAAAGGTCCGGCAATATCAAGGTGGTGCTCGAGGATGAACGCGAATTTGAGGCCAAAATAGTGGGTGCCGATCCGGATTCCGACCTGGCTGTATTGCAAATCGACTCCCCAAACCAGCTGCCGTCCATCGAAATGGGCAGCAGCGATGACCTGTTGATCGGTGAAACCGTAATTGCCATCGGCAACCCCTTCGGCTTTTCACATACGGTGACCACCGGTGTCATCAGTGCCGTCAACCGCAGTTTCCGCACCGACGACCGGGTATACCTTGATTTTATCCAGATCGATGCCTCCATTAACCCCGGCAACAGCGGCGGGCCGCTTTTAAATATCAACGGTGATCTAATCGGCATCAATACCGCCATTTACGCCAAAGCCCAGGGTATCGGTTTTGCAATTCCCATCAACAAGGCCAAAAAAATTATCTCCGATCTGATCCAATTCGGCGAAGTGATCCAGACCTGGATCGGCGTCACCGTGCAAAACCTGGATAAAAAGCTGGCCGGCTATCTGAAGGTTCCCGGCAAAAAAGGTGTCATGGTTAGAGCCCTCGAGCCCAATAGCCCGGCAAGCAACGCCGGTCTGAAGGAAGGCGATATCATTCTGGCTATCGGAAATAAAAAGATCGCGTCGGTGCAGGGGTACTGGTCGGCCAAAAAAACCTATGCGGCCGGTGACACCCTGAAAACTCAAATATGGCGCAACGGCAAAACCGAAACCGTGCGCATTAAATCCCGGGTGTTTCCCATGGAGATGGCCGAGGAACTGGCCTTTCGGTTGATGGGAATTCGGGTCGAAGATTTAACCCAGAAAAACCGCAGGAATTACCGGATTTCGGTGCGCCAGGGTGTGGTCATCTCTGAAATCGACGGCCGCAGCGATCTGGCCAAGATCGGCGCCCGGCCCGGTGATGTCATCCGGCAGATCGATGATGCCGCCATTATAAACAAAGATGATTTTAAAAAGGCGATTGTCAAATCCCGCCAGCGACGATCGGTGGTGATTCTGCTGCAGAGAGGGGATCAGGGGTACTATATCACAATCAAATTTGGCTAAAGTTCTTTTAACAAAATACCGATAAGATAATTGAATCAGAATATTTTTACGGCATTCGATTTTTTAGTTCTGATTTTTGAAAATTTACGGGTTTATTTTCGAAAGAACTGAGACCCGTAATTAAAACCACTCGAGATAACGCCAAACCCCGAGTAATCGGGGGACGGAAAGCCACGGGTCCGCCGGAGGTGGACGGCCGGGTTACCTGAGGAGGCTAAAAAGCTGGGTTGCCCGGAAAAGGTAGCTCAGCTTTTTTGTTTCAGCCACCTGTTTAATGAGGTGATCGAATGGTAGTTTACGGGGGGATCAATCCATACGAGAGTCACCGCTTTGGTTTCGGTTACCTCGATACCATTCAAAGACAGCGTGCCGTCACACCATCGCTCAATGGGCTTCCGGTTTCAGGGCATCGCGATCAGATGGACGACACCACACGGCATGTGCTGCGCATGCGCAAAGCAATGGAGGCGGTCCGGCAATTGATGCCTGCGTCTGCAGAATCTGCCGAAATTGAAGTCGCCATCCCTGCAAGAGCCACCTCTGCCTCGGGTCTCGGCCTCGTTGCGACCGGAACGCCCACCACCCTGCAGTCGACCGAAGAGGTCAATACCGCGCCGACTTCCTATTCGACTCACGGGCCCGAATGGACCGGCGGTTCGACAGCTCAGGCCACGATCAGCGGCGAATATGACGGCTCAAACGGCACCGATACGCTCACGTTTGAAGTTACCAGGGGCGGCACCCGCGGTTCGGCCAACCTCCAGATAAAAGTCTACGATTCCAACACTGTCGAAATTGACAGAATCGATCTTTCAAAAAGAGACTCTATCGACCAGCAATACACCTTGTCCAACGGTTTAGTCTTAACCTTCAGTGCAGGCGATCTGGTGAAAAACGATACCTTCACCATGGAGGTTTACGACAGCATCGGAACTGCGGTGGATCCGGACAAGCCCTTTAACGGGACGCGCAACGATGATCCCGACCTTCAATCTGGTCTCGGTGTTACGAGTGGCTCTTTTCAGGTCAATGCAGTCACCATTGACGTCCAAGAAAATGATACGATCAACACCGTACTCGATAAAATTAACCAATCCGATGCCGGCGTCACGGCTACTTTCGACGCCGCTACCGAAAAGGTATTGCTGACCCAGGACACGCCCGGCTCAACCCAAGATATTGTCCTTTCAAACGACACTTCCGGATTTCTGGCGGCCGTAAAACTTGAAAGCGCGGTGGCAATCCCCGGAGACGATGCGGAGTCCGAAAATCCTCTGGCAGAAGTGGACCGTTTCTCAAGTGTTCAAAGCGGCAGCATCAGCGTTAATGGTGTTTCCATCGATATTGACGTCAATACGGATTCGTTGACCGATATCCTCGATCGCATTACGGCTTCACAAGCAGAAGTTGCCGCAAGCTTTGATAGCACTTCCCAGCGGGTCTCTCTGAATTCTAACGACTCCGACAGTCAGCTGATTCTTGACAGCGGCACGACTAATTTTTTCTCGGCAGTGGAATTATCAGACGGCACCTATGAGCCGGTAAATGAATCCATACAGGTACAGACACAAGGCGTCGATGTTGTAAATGCGTCTGATCTTGCGGCTGAATATGTTGAAATCTATAATACCGAACTGACATCCACAGCTCGTGCGGGTCAGGATGTCGCGGCAACGCCCGTTACACCCGCGGACGCCAAAATGCTGGGCACATTGGTCAATATCATTGCCGATTCCATGAATACATTATTCGACGATTCGGCATTCACGTCGTCCTCTGCCACAAAGACCGAAGCGGTCCGAAATGACGTTCGCAGTGCCGTAACGTCATGGTTTGATTCCGAAGGGCCTCAATTCAACACCGACTTTGGCATTGGTTTTGATTTTGAAAAGACCAAAGAAGGAGTATTCAAGTTCTCGCAGGCAGACCAGCGTCAATTTGAGACCGCCTTGACAACTCCGGAAGGCCAGGCTTCGGTTCGTCATATGCTTTTTGGGACCGAATCCCAAGGGCTCTTTAACCAACTGCATGCCACTTTGACTGCCGCCGGGTCCGGATTGGAAGGAGAAATTGATTTAACCGGCCTTTTTCTGGATGTATCCATTTAATATCTAAGGTTTCAGTGTTCAGGTGTCAGGTGTCAGTTACCGGGTTCCAAGGTTCAGTTTCGAGCATTATGCCTCCTGGTGATCCGCCTGCGACGAGCCTAGCCGCGTCGGAGGGAGGCA
>CBDUUO010000093.1:0-9224 GCA_965370395.1 uncultured bacterium | reverse complement strand
TGATGATGAAGGATGCGATCTTGCTGTCATCTTCTACTAGCAAAACTCTCATTAGGACTCTCCCGTTGTTTTTAAAATTCTTGCTACTAAAGCGCTGGCTCAAGACACAGGGTCCACGGCGCACGGTAATTAGTGGGAGATAATTCTAGTTTTATTTTTTTCCTTGAGCCGTGCGCCTTGCGCCGTAAGCCAATTATTTATGGAAACGCCCTGCGATAGCCACCCACTGATCTTTAATGCATACTTCAAGAATATCAACTCCAATGGTTTTCATTCTGGCAAGCACCAAGTTTTCGTTTTTTTCGAGGATCCCTGAACAAATAAAAATGGCCTTGTCATTGAGGATCTTTTCAATATTTTCTAACAGGTTATAGATCACCTGCGTGGAAATATTGGCCACAATCAAATCATACCTTTCTTCAATTCCGGCAACGAGATTGCCCATTTTTACTGAAAATCTCTGCGGTGCGATCCCATTCAATCGGAGGTTTCTTGCGGCAATTTTAACAGCCATTTCATTTTTATCAAGGCCGCAAACAAACCCAGCACCCAGTCGCGCAGCCGCAATCATCAATATCCCGGAGCCGGTACCGACATCTAAAAACGAATCTCCCAAGTTGAGATAATCTTCAATCAGACGAAGACATAAAGCCGTGGTCGGGTGCGTACCGGTGCCAAAGGCCATGCCGGGATCCAGTTCCAGCACGATATCGCCGGGATCGGCTTTGTACTCGCACCAGGTGGGTTTGACAACAATTTTTTGTCCGATTTTTTGGGGCTCAAAAAAAGCCTTCCAGGCCTCGGCCCAGTCTTCTTCATCCAGCTCTTTATAACTGACCCGATACAGCATCGCAAAATTCTCTTTTAAAAAAGCCAGTTTTTTTTCCAGAACCCTGCAGCGCTTTTTTGCCTGCCGGTCTTTTGGAAAATAACCGACAACCGCATGCTGCTCCGCACGACCAATCGAATCCTCAGCCCAGCCTTCGTCCGGCTCTATTGCCGGGTCTTCTTCAACCACACCCTGCAGGTCGAATTCGAAAAACAGGTTGGCAATGAGTTCGCCGGCAAGGGGGTTGTCGTCGGCATCAAAAACAACTTTGACTTCAATCCATTTCATATTTCAGGTGTCAGTCTTGAGGTTCAGGGTTCAAAGGTTCAGAGGTTCCGACCTCTCGCGGCTGGCTACCGATCATTCGTTTCTGGCAGCCGCTGAGGGCTGCCCTTCTTTCCGGCTTTTCATCTGACCTCTGACATCTGTCTTCTGTTATCTAACCTCTGAACCCTGAACGCTGAACCTTTGAACCAGGTGTGTGATTCCCTGGCTAATTCCCAAATTTCTCCTTGGGCGGGTTGAAGTAGCCGAATTTGAGATGCGGGAATTCCTGCCGGATTTGTTCCAGCAGATTCTTCATTCCGATGGGCGCGCCATTTTGGGCCACGCCATTCATTATCTCAAAATATCGCAGCGGATCAAAATTCAAGTTGCGCCATTGAATCATGTGAATCGGGTATGGCTTCAAAAATCGGCGTAATGCTTCTATTTCCAGCGGTGTATCCGTAAACCCGGGGCAGTTTAAATAATTAACCGCAACAAAAAGACCGCTTCCCAGAGCGAGATCAATGCTTTTCAAGACATCGGAAAATCCGTAGCCTTTCGGACGAAAATAGGCATGATAGCAATCTTCGCGCACACTGTTCATGCTGATACGAATGCTGTCCAGGCCGGCATTGATCACCTGCTGCAACGCTTGCGGCAGGCTGGCGTTGGTGTTCATATTAATGGTGCCCCGGTCAGTTTCAGAGCGAATCAGACGAATGGCCGGTGCAATGACATCGGCGGCCAGCAGCGGGTCTCCTTCGCAGCCCTGTCCGAAACTAACCACACTTTTTTTGACCCGCTTTATATGCGCCAGCGCCACTTCAGCAATTTCTTCCGGTGACGGGGTGAATCCGATACGGTCCTGGCTGTGAGGAATATCGCTGTGTTTCTGTAAAGACAGGCAGCCCAGGCAGCGGGCATTGCATTGTCTGGCGGTGGGCAACGGCGCTTCGTAGCGGCTCAAAAAGAAATTTTTGGCCGCCGGGCACCCGAACTGCAGGGCGCATTTTTCAAGATGGGCCCTGAGGCGATTGGCGGGCATCTGTTTGCGCATCTTTTCGATGCCGACGGCAACATCGTCCGGTTTCATCAACCGCAGGTCCTGTCGTTTTTCCCGGTCTACACGAATAACGGCCGATCGAAATTTGCCCCGGTGCCATCCCACGGCGCCATAGGAGAAAAGCGGCAGCGCTTGCACTTTTTTTGTTTCAACATAAGCACCCAGATACGAAATGATGTAACCCGGAGAATTAAATGCGGTCACCGGAAATAGCGGTTGACCGGGAGCGTAAGGGTTCTCACTCACCGTTTCAATCCGGCCCGAATGCAGATTGAATAATACCGGCCGGCGCTGCGGCAGGTACATGAGTTCGCTGCCAGAAGGCATGTTGCGGGTATTCTTCAGCGTCAGCGGTATTTGCGTTGCCCCGGCCATGCCCACCGCAGCATAGCCGTCGAGCTCAAAAATTTCTCCGACCGCATCCGCCACCAGCGCGGTCACCCGGTTGCCCTGATGCTTTGTTGGTTTTTTTAAACTCATTTCTGTTCGGTTTTTGATCCCGGGATTATTAGAGTCTTAATTGTGAATTCTTTGCATTTTGTGCAAAAACATTTTCGCCACCAAGACACCAAAACACAAAGTTTAATTTTTACAAACAGTTTTGCTTTGTGTCTTTGTGCCTTGGTGGCCATTTTTCCGGTTTATCCGGGTTAGGTTGGGTTTTTTTATGCCACAAAATCACCTTATTTTGCAAGCGCGCTCTGAAATGAGGAAATTCTACAGATAGGTGTGGCACCCGATTGGATTGACTTTATGTTGCGCGTGGTCGGGGCAAGATTTGAAACGGCCTGGAAAAACCGTCTCTATTTTACTTTCCGAAATCGAAATTTCTCAGTTTAAATGAACATCACACATTTCGACGACCTTCCATCCACCTTCAGGTTAAACGGTTTGTCGAGTCGGACATGGGTCACATGGGTCGTTTCATTGGCCACCGGTAGGGAGGTCAGCCAGTTCCAATCGATAAAATTCGAGTCTTCATCCAGAACGGTTGCATAGGTAATTCCCAGGGTGGTGATATTATGGAAGAAGTGCGAGCCCTGGGATGGATCGGCCCTCAACTCCGATGAAGATGTTTCAACCATCGCCCCCACGCCGCAAATCTCGGCCCAGCTTACCGGGATTCCCAGCCAGCGGTCGGCCGAACCCCATCTGCCCGGACCGACCAGCAGGTATTTACGGAATTCACTCAACAGACCGGCGTTCAACTCGCCAATCTCCCGGGCGATTTGGAGGGTCTTGGCAGGATCAAACCCAGCGGGTTTTACAAAGAGAATGTCGGCCATATCATTCTTTTCAGCGTTGCCCAGCGCATGGGAAGAAACACAAAAGGAGCTGGCAATTTCGTCATCGCTGATTTTCACCTGAAGCAGTTCTGCACGGGCCGTCATCGGTCTGAGCTGTAGAAAGGCAAATTCCGACTTTCGATCCGGGTTCTGGGGCATATTGATCGAAAATTCGAGCTCCACCGGACAACCCATACCCTCCTGGCCCAGATCCAAAACTTCGCAAAGAACTTCCGCCAGGGGAAACTGCCCATACTTCAAAACCTGGGCAAAGGTAAGTACCCGATAGCCGGGCATATGAGCAGAATCTCTGATTCGATGTTCTTCGGGGATATACGTGCTGGCTAAAAGCTTCACCGGAGCTTCCTTATCGGCATCGCTGACCTCTCTTTTTGCGAGGTTGGCATCCTCAAGGATACCCACCTCCGGAGAATCTTCACCCATATTCAAGGCGTAAAAAAGCTGCTGTGAGTTCTCCAAGATATCTTCTACCGTAGAACGCTGCGGAAGTAATTGCGGATATCTGGGAGAAAACCGCAAGGCCTTTTCACCTTCCATAACCGTCTTGCCCAGGCCCAGCGCCACCGTGGCGATGCCTTCTTCCGGTCTCATTTTAGCAAACGGGTAGTAATTATAGGACTGGGCAACGCCGGATATGGTCGGATAAAAATAATTGCCGTATCTTTCTCCCACCAGTTGCTGGATGATTACGGCCATCTTCTCTTCTTCGGTGCGGTGACCCACTCGCTTTGAAAATGCCTTGGGGTCCCGGAAGTAAGTTGACGCATAAACCAGTTTGATGGCGTTGATCAATTGTTCCAGCCGTATTTCGAGATCCGAATGCTCATTGGGAAGCATGTAGGTTCGATAAAGGCCCGCATAAGCACGAAATTGGGCATCCTCCAGCAGACTTGAAGAGCGAACGGCCAACGGATAGTTGATTCGTTCGAGATAGGCCTCAAGCTCTTCGGCAATCCATTGCGGAAAATTGGCTCCATGGAAGACTTCGGCAATTTCCTCATCAGGTGCATCTGATTTTGCCAGTTCCTTGAGATCATTTTCCTCGATAAAAGCATCAAAGCCTTCGGTGGTCACCACCAGGGTCTGGGGAACAAAAATGTTCACATCTTCAAATTTTTTCTGGATCGCCGGAAGCCGCTGAAGCAAATTGGCGACAAAAGCCAGCCCCCGGGCTTTTCCGCCCAGAGAGCCTTTGCCGATTTTGTAAAATTCGGTATCCGGGTCGAAATCAGCGGCATCAAAGTTGGCCACCACCCCTTTTTGAAGCCGCTGCCGCCGGATCTGGATCATAGAAATCAGATACTGTCGGTGGCCCTCAACGCTCGAGAAGTCATCATATCTTAGCGGGCGCATTTTTGAGGCCAGCATGATCTCGGTTCTGGCAAAAAGCCATCTGGAAAAATCATTGCGGCTGCAATGTTGAACAAAGGAGTCTTCGGCAACACTGTGCAAAATTTCTTCGAGTTTCCGCAGGTCGGGTGCGCGGGCGATTTCCCGGCCATCGGGTTTGCGGAAGACGAACTCCCCAAATCCCAACTGATCGAGAAAAAACGAACGAACCTCAGCATGCAAGCTGGGTGAATTTTTATCAACAAAAGCCGCCGGAATATTTTTGGCCTTATCTGAATTGATTGATTCAGAGCTGGTAAGCAAAAGCGGAATATCGAAACGTTCCTTTTTAATCTTTGACAGAAATGCGACGCCGGCATTTTCATCCAGCACGCAGTTTCGCGGGATGCGAACATCGGATATGATGCCTAAAACATAGGGCTCGAATTTTTCAAAGAGTTGATTGGCTTCCTCGAAGCTTTCGGCAATCAGAATTTTGGGCCGCGCCCGCATGGTCAGCAACTTGTGTTCCTCATTGAGCCGGTCCTCCATAAGGGCCTGGGTCTGACTCACCAGTTCTTTGTAAAGCACCGGCAGCAAAGAGGAAATGTAAGTCGGAGAATCTTCCACAAAAAGGATCACCCGAATACCGGCAAATTCGGTATCGTGTTCAACGTTTAGCCGGTCTTCAGCGCTTTTGACCAGGGCCACCAGGATATCGGTATTGCCGGACCAGACAAAGGACCGGTCAATCCCGGGCGGGCGGGTAAAATCCAGCAGGCATTCCCGAGCCGGCGGCGGTAAAGAATCATGGGCCAGCAAAACAATCGGCAGATCGGGAACCTTTTTTTTGATTTCCTCACCCAGGGTAAAGACATCCATATCCGCCAGCTGGCTCATGGTGATCACCATGTCAAATTTCTTTTCATCCAGCATAGCCAGGGCTTCCTGGGCCTTGGAAACCCAGGTAAAGCGGGGCGGATTGCTCAGGTTCAGGCCGCGGTATTCATGAATGATGCGTTCTGAAAGACGGCAATCTTCTTCCAGAATCCAGGCATCGTAAGGTGTCGAGACCAGCAGAATGTCCCTGACCTTGCGGGCCATCAATTCATGGAAAATTTTAAACCGCGGGTCAAAATCTTCAGCAAAGCTTTCGATTTCTAAAGCCATAAAAAATACCTTTATCGTCATTTCAACCATATTTTTCGTCAAATCGCAATGATTTTGGACTTGGCATTTAAAAAGGTAGTGGTATTATAGGGATCTAAGAACCCTGAGCTAAAGATAAGGAAAATGCTGTGAACATCTGGATGACTCTTAAAAAGGCGTTAAATTTATATCCTGAAAAGATTGCGGTCGTCGACGGTGAGCGCTCGTACACCTATCAGCAGATCGGTGAGCGCGTGGCCGGGCTGGCCCGGTTTCTGAAGAGCCAGGGAATTCAAACCGAAGACCGCATCTCGATTCTGGAAGTCAACTCGCATGCATTTTTAGAAGCCTACTATGCGGTTGCCGGCCTGGCCGCCATTCTCAACCCCCTAAATTATCGCCTGGCGGCCAGAGAAGTCGCTTTCATTTTAAAGGACGCCGGCACCCGCTGGTTAATCGCCTCGACGCGTTTTGCGCCGGTTGTAATCGGTGCATTGAAAGAGGGCAGCAACCTTGAAGGAATTCTCTGGATTGGTGAAGGGCCTGAAGAATCTATCTCAATTCAGTGCCACAGTTATGAAGATGTTGTCTCCGCTAATGCCGGGGACTTTAAGGCGGTTCCTGTTGATGAAAACCAGGTCGCTCATCTGTATTACACCAGCGGCACTACCGGACGGCCCAAAGGGGTGATGCTTACCCATAAAAACGTCTGCAGCCACGCACTGGGAACTATCGCCGAGTTAAAGCTGGTGGATACGGATATCTGGGGTCACATTGCACCCATGTTTCATTTGGCCGATGCCTGGGCCACATTTGCCATGACCTGGGTGGGAGGACGTCACGTCATGGTGGGCCAGTTTGAAGCTAAAGCGGTTATGGCCACGATTGAAAAGGAAAAAATAACGCTGAGCAATTTGATACCCACCATGCTCAACCTGATGATCAAACACCCCCGGGTAAAAAAATTTAGTTTTTCGAGTTTGAGGGTAATCCTTAGCGGGGGCGCCCCCATTGCGCCGGAAATCGTAAGAAGTATTATGGAGACCTTCGGTTGCGATTACATCCAGACCTACGGCATGACCGAAACCAGTCCGTACTTAACATTTAGCATCTTGAAAGAGCATCTGAAAGAGCTTCCTCCCGAGGAGCAGCTAAAATATAAATCCAAAACCGGCCGGCCGTTTATTGGCGTTGATTTAAAAGTAGTGGATGACAACGGGGTACCGATTGCTGCCGATGGACAACAGGTGGGCGAAATCTGGGTGCAAGGCGATAGCATTACCCCCGGATACTGGGATCTGCCCGAAGAAACCGCAAATGCATTTTCCGAGGGGTGGCTGCGCACCGGGGACCTAGCCACTCTGGATTCGGAAGGCTATGTTAACATCGTGGATCGCAAAAAAGACATGATCGTCACCGGGGGCGAAAATGTATACTCAACGGAAGTCGAAAACGTGCTTTACATGCACCCCAAAATTTTAGAGGCCGCCGTTTTCGGTGTGCCGGATGAAAAATGGGGAGAAGCGGTAAATGCCGCGATTGTGCTCAAAGAAGGTGAAACGGCCACTCAAGAAGAAATCATTTCCTTTTGCAAAGAATACCAGGCAGCTTACAAGGCCCCCAAATCCATTGTTTTTTTAGATGAGCTGCCCAAAACCGGATCGGGAAAAATCTACAAGAAAGGCCTGCGCGATACACACCTGGCAAAGAAGAAATGAACAAAGTTCAACCAGGCCGACCGATTATCCTTTGCGGGATGCAACCGCTTCGGCCAAAAGGCATAGGATTTCGTACATTATCGTTGCGCCAACCAGGGCCGTATTGCCGGTTGCGTCAAAGGGTGGCGCCACCTCAACAACATCACCGCCAATTAAATTAAGACCGCGTAAACCTCGAAGCAGCGCTTGCGCCTCACGCGTGGTCAAGCCGCCGATCTCGGGTGTGCCTGTGCCGGGTGCATAGACCGGGTCAAGACTATCAACATCAAAGGAAATATAGGTCGGACCTTCACCGACGATCCCGCGCGCTTCGGCGATAACTGCCTCGACCCCTGTCTTGATAAACTCTTCGATGAAAATTATGCGCATCCCTTTTTCGACCGAATAGTCCCAGCCTTCACTGGTGGTCTGTGCCCCCCGGATACCAATCTGCACGGTTCGTTTGGGATCGAGCAACCCGTCCTCAACGGCACGGCGAAAGGGTGCACCATGGTGGACTCTGGAGCTGAGAAACTCATCCCAGGTATCGGTATGGGCATCGATATGAATCAAGCCGACCGGTCTTTCCACTGCGATGGCCTTGAGAATCGGATAAGTGATCGAATGGTCTCCTCCGGCGCTCAACGGAATGACATCCGCCGCGTGGAGCTTGTGATAAAAACCTTCTATGTTATTGATCGCCTCCTCCAGATGATATACGTTGGTGAAACGCACGTCCCCAACATCACCAATGCGACATAGCTCGTAAGGATTAACGCGGGTCACATGGTGGATGGTGCGTGTAAGACTGGACATGTTACGGATTTCCCGTGGACCGTGTCGCGCACCGGGACGATTCGTCACCCCACCGTCAAAAGGTACACCGACAAGCGCGATGTCCAGATCCGTAACTTGGGTTACATGTGGTGTCCGCATGAAGGTGGGGATTTCTGTGTAGCGCGGAGCCATCATCGGATCATAGGCCTCGCCGGTAACCGCTGATTTTTTTTTGTATGGGTTCGACACAGCTGCCTCCTCAAGATTTATTTTATTTTCGCTTTTCCTTTGAAGCGATGATCTAATCCTGAACATGTTTCACAAGATGGCCCAGTTCGGGAAAAATTAGTTTCGAACAGGCCAGCTTGCAGGCATTGAGGCTGCCCGGCATGCAAAAAACAACGGTGTTGCCGATAACGCCGGCAGTGGCGCGGGACATTATGGCGGCGGAATCAATTTCTTCCATGCTGAGTTTGGCAAACAGGGGACCAAATGCGCTCAGCTCTTTGGTAAAAAGGGGGCTGACGGCTTCAATGGTCACATCTTTTTTTGTAATCCCGGTGCCGCCGCTCAAAAGAATCACCTGGGGGTTTGATTCTTTAATCCCATCTTTCAGTGTGGCGGCTATTTTTACAGCGTCGTCGGGGATCACCTGATGAAAAACGATCTTGTGCCCTTTTTTTTCAGCCTGTTCACGGATCCATTGACCGCTGGTGTCATCGATCAATGCCCGGGTGGTGGAGACCGTAATGATGCCCAAGGTAACGGATCGGGGGGCTTCTTTTTTATGCTCGTGTACGCCCATA
>CBDUUO010000092.1:0-9241 GCA_965370395.1 uncultured bacterium | reverse complement strand
TAACGGGGCCAGAGGATCATTTGCGTGCAGCGAAAATGGGCCACAGAGCGGTTGTCGGCTTCCCGGAAGACACGTGCGTCCCATACGTGGGTGCTTTTGCCGAAATGCAAGGGAGCGGCAACACAGACAATAACCCCTTCGTCCACGGCGCTAACGAAATTGCATTTGAGCTCGATGGTGGCATGCCCCTGGGCACCTTCGGGCAAACTGGCGATCGTGCCATAGCCACAACACACATCTGCCAGCGAGGTCGCGACGGCGGCATGCAGAATTCCGTTGGGTGCCAGATGGCTTTCGGTGATTGCGACCCGACCTTTTACCTGATTCGCCTCCAGTGCAACGATTTCTATCCCCATTCGTTCCGGCAACTTCCCGTGCCCCAGCTGATTAAAATAAGCGGCGTCTTTGTCTGCTTTGAAAATGGATTTTGGGTCGGTTTCCATTTGGCAAAATTCCCCAGGCATGTGTGTCTGCGGGCAGGGGCCGGCTGGGGTACTTTTGCAAGATAACAGCCGGCAGCACGCAGGAACGCTACATCCGACTATTATTTGAAAAAAGTTTGCCCCTTATCAGCCATATCTTTGAGCAACTGGGGTGGTGTGAAGCGCGAGCCAAACGTTTCTTGCAAACCTTCCAGACTTCGAACGACATCCGTTATCCCGCGCTGGTCCATATAGAAGAAAGGTCCCCCAAAGTTGGCTGGAAATCCAATACCTAGAACACCTCCCACGTCACCGTCTCTGGGGCTTCGCAAAATGTTTTCTTCCAGACATAAAGCGGCTTCATTACAAAATGCCAGCAGCAGACGTGCGGCAATTTTTTCGCGGGACATGTCGATCCGCTGCCGGCCCGCAGCCGTAAAATCATAAACGCTGGGTTCGGGTTCGTATTTTTTACCGCCGCGGTATTGATAAAAACCCTTTTCATTCTTGCGCCCGTAACGGCCGTCTTCGACGAGTTGACGGTCAATAGTAGAGCTATCAACCCGGCCTTCAAAGGCCTCGGCCAGAATTTGGCCCACCTTATAAGCGGTATCCAAACCGACTTCGTCACTGACGGTAATCGGTCCCACCGGGAAGCCGACCGACACGGCGGCCCGGTCAACATCTTCGATACGTGCGCCTTCGTCGAGCATCAACATGCCTTCCCGGATGTAGCGTGAAATCACGCGGGTTGTATAGAAACCAAGCCCGTCGTTGACAATGATCGGCGTTTTACCGCATTTTTTACAAATTTCCCAAGCCGTGGCGATGGTTTCCGGCGAGGTATCATTGGTGGCGATGATTTCAATCAGCGGCATCCGATGAACCGGTGAGAAGAAGTGCATACCAATAAACTGCTTGGGACGTTGAGAGACCTCGGCCAGACGTGTGATCGGGATGGCAGAAGTATTTGAGGCGAAAATCGCGTGTTCGGGCAGCAGGGCTTCTATCTCTCGAATGACCGCGTGCTTCAATTCGATGTTTTCAAATACCGCCTCTATGACCAGATCGACCGTCTTGAATCCGGTATTGCTATCGGTCGCACTGATCAGATCGAACCGGCGCCGGTATTCGTATTCACCCCGGGGCCTGCGGAGCCACTTTTTTTTCAAGACCTCACCGGCGGTATGCAATCCTTTGCCCGCGGCCTCCATGCTAATATCTTTGAGCCGGACCTGATAACCCTGATCGGCCATGATAGCTGCCAGGCCGGCACCCATGATCCCGGCCCCTAAAACACCGATTTTTTGAATCGGGCGCCCTTTGACGTCAGCGGCCACCCCCCGATCGGATTTGGCGGCCGTATCAACGAAAAATAGATGTGTTAATGCGGCGGCCTCTTTGCAGACGACCAGTTTGGCAAAGCGCCTGGATTCTTCTTCGTAACCGGCCTCGATTCCCTCTGACAGGCCTTTATAGACCGATTCCAATATTTCCATGGGGGCCGGATAGACGCCTTTGGCCTGCTTGGCCACCATCTCCTTGGCCTGTTCGTATAGTCCTGGCAGCTTTTCCGGAGGCGGCAGGGCCGGCGGCTTGCGCGAGATGACCATCTTGCCCTGTGCCATGGCCGTGGCCCTTTTAGTGGCAATTTCCCTGAGGTATTCAACGGGCACGGCTTCATCCACCAGACCCAGGGTCTGGGATTGTTCGGGGCGAAAATTTTTACCGGTCAGGATACCTTCCAAGGCTTTGTCCAGCGGAATCAGCCGGAATAAGCGCTGGGTGCCGCCTCCTCCAGGCAGCAACCCCAGCTTTACTTCGGGCAACCCCAACACGGTTTTGGGTGAGGTTGTTGCGATCCGATAGTGGCAGGACATGGCCACCTCCAAACCGCCTCCTAAACAAGGTCCGTTTATGGCGGCAATCACCGGTTTGGGCAGATCTTCGATTTTCTGAAATACCCTCTGTGTTTCCCGGGAGAAACGGTAGGCATCATCTTCGGTTTTGATATGTTGAATCATGCCGATATCGGCGCCGGCAAGAAAATTCGTCGGCTTTCCGATCAGCACCACCGATTTGATCTCGTCGTCAGCCAAAATGGTGTCCGCCATTTTGTCCAACTCACGCATGGCCTGATCCGTGAGGACATTCATCGGCCGTCCGGGAAGATCATAAGTTAAAATCGCCACGCCGTCTTCGCCTTTTGCCAGCGTTAATACGTTTTTGCGATCACTCATATTGGGCTCTCCTTTCTGTGGTGTCTAATTGGCGCGTTCAAGAATCATCGCGCCGCCCGTACCGTTGGCAGCGCAGGCGGTTACCAGACCGAAAGTTCCATCTACGCGGGGTAGTTGATTGGCGCAGGTTGTAATCATACGGGCGCCGGTAGCGCCGAATGGATGGCCGATCGAAACGGATCCACCCATCATGTTGAAACGTTCCAGGTTTACTTCGCCAATCGGTTTGCTCAGCCCGACGTGTTCTTGCAGCCAGGATTTGTTATTGAAGGCCCTTAGATTACAGAGTACCTGTGCGGCGAACGCTTCGTGCATTTCTACCAGGTCAAGGTCGGCAAGTTTCAGGCCGGCTTGGCGCAATGCCTTGGGTGTTGAGAAGGCGGGACCAAAAAGCATGCCGACATCGAGATCGAGGCCTGAGAACCCGAATGACTTTACATACGCTTTGGGTTTATAGCCCAATGCCTTGGCTTTTTCATCGGCCATCAAAAGCACGGCAGACGCCCCATCCGTGATAGGGCTGGCATTGGCCGCCGTGATGGTACCGTAAGCCCGGTCAAACACGGGTGGCAGGGATGCCATTTTGGTGCGATTGGGTTTTGGCCGAATTAAATTATCTGTCTGGGCCACATGACCATCTGGGGCCACTACCGGTATGACTTCCGCCGGCATCCTTCCGTCAGCGACCGCGCTGCCGGACAGCGTATGGGATCGAAAGGCATAATCATCCTGTTCTTCACGTGTGATTTCCCATTCTTTGACCATCAATTCCGTGTGCTCACCCATGGTTAAGCCGGTATATGCTTCGGCCAATGGGAGCGGCGGTGGAATCAAATCCGCCAGTTTAACCTGGCCGATGGTCAGCATCTGTTCTTCCGGTGACTTTTTCGTTTGGGCTTGTAAAATGGCCTGGCGGAGGGGTTCGGTGACGGAAATGGGAACATCCGACATCGATTCGGCGCCACCCGCTATGCCGACATCGGCATTGCCCGTCATAATGCTCATGGCAACATTAGCGGTGGTGAGAATGCTGCTGGCACACGCTAGCTGCATATGGTAGGAGTGGATGGTTTCTGGCAGACCGATTCCCAGTGCCGCAATGCGGGCTATGTTTGTTGTTGTGGGCTTGGGAATGCTGATCCCCATGGCGATTTCATCGATCTCAGTGGGATCTATTTCGGTCCGATTGACCAGCTCGGCCAGGACCACCTTGGCCAAATCAATGGCCGTCATTTCAGAAAAATCGGTAAACGCCCGCGTAAATGGGGTTCGAAAACCTTCGATAATGGCAACACGTCTATTTTGCATGATGCTTCTCCCGTTTTAAAATCATTTTCTAACTGTCGTGCGGGTAACAGTTGTTATCATCAGCATTCTGATCTTTCGCTGCTTATGGGTGAGCTAAACATCGAACGCTTTGTCCGTCGATCTCAATGGTGGTCTTGGAATACGTCATTTTTTTAATTATCCTGCCATCCTTGAAATGCATGACGTCTACACCCCGCCTTTTTTCGGGTTTTCCCTCGAAGCCTTTTTCTAAAGATGGCCAGTCGAGTATCCACTGGTAAAGCACCTTCTGATCGGTATCATCGATGATGAGATCTTCGGTTGTGAATCGAAAATTGCCATGATCTGCAAACCAGGGTTCCCAGGTGCGGCGCAGATTTTTTTTGCCGGTAACCCGGGCGCCATGCCAGTGCTCAAAATAAATGTCGTCATGGAAAAGTGCCATGACACCAGCCAGATCGTGTTCATTCCATGCTTGTTCCCAAGCCAGCATTGCTGTTTTGAGTTCTTCTCTGGATAATCGCATTGTCACCTCCTTTCATATCGTCATTTTCAAGCTTGGTGTTTCTTTATGAATTCGTTAATTTTCGGGTTATCGGGAATTGCGGTATTTTGGGCGGACATTATTAATTTGCTTTCCGGAGTCCAAGATACGCAAGAATCGATTAATTCCGGCCGTAACTGAATCAATACTTTGGTCATTTGAGCTAGGCTGAGCCCCGGCACCATTTGTTCCAAATCCTGTCGCCGGTATATGCCTTGAGCCTGATATACCGAGTAGCAAGCCTCATGAAAAAGATTGATAAGATGAGTGCATCCGCGATTTCCCAAAAGCGCCTTCGTTTCCGGCATGATGCCCGGTTTGACTTTCTTGCCAATCATCATCCGCAAGGCGTCACGGGCATATATACATTCTGCATGAGGATATACTTTCATTTGACAGCGCACATCATCGATAATGAGCTGTGGTTGGGAAAATTCAACCGTCAGAATCATTTTGTGCCTGAGATCATCATGACTGACCTTCGCGAGCAATTTTTTTTGGGCCGTCAGATAAATGGTAACGTCTTTTTTTTTGGTGTACAGAATTTCTCTTTCATCCATTCTTTTTTTTAAGAAAAGCCTTCAGTCTATTCTTGCATTCAACCGTATCTAAAGAGTTTGCCATGGGTAGGGCCGTGTCCTTCACGGACAGAAGATTCGGGTCCTGTCCACATAGCTGAATCGCTTTTTTGCATTGCCGCATGGCGTCGATCGAATTATTCGAGATGGCTTCCACCAATAAAGCGGCACGCTTAAATAGCTGCTGTGTCGGTACAACTTCCTCCACCAATCCAATTGTAAAAGCCGTCTGAGCGTCTATTTTTTCACCTGTGAAAATGATCTTTTTGGCTTGATAAATTCCAACTGCGCGCACCAAGCGGGTCAGGTATTCGTAGCTTTCCACAATTGCCAGTCTGGCCGAGGGAACCCCTAACCGTGCATCTTGGCCCGCAATTTTGAAATCACAGCATAATGCCAACTCGAGACCGGTACCCAGGGCATATTTATCAATGACGGCGAAAGTGGGACAAGGAAAATTTTCAAGAAGAGAAAAGGTCTTTTCTCTCAAATTGTGAAATGCTCTCAAACCCGCATTATCCAATGCGGCGAGCTCACCTATATCTGCTCCGGCGGAAAAACATTGCCCTTGTCCAAAAAGCATGAGCGCATTTATATCGAGACTTGCAGCTGCCTGGATTAAACCGGCCTGAAGTTCTTCCAGGACGGCGCTGTTAATGGCATTGAGAACGGATTCCCGGTTTAGTGCTATTTTAAGGATACCGTTTTCTTTTTCGAATACGACCAGCGACATTATTTGCTCTTAATGGTTTTGTTATGGTTGCTTTTCGATAAATTTGCACTTATGATTTTCTCACAATGGTTTTTTATTTTTCGTTCAGAAATGATCTAAAAAAATAACTTTCTTAGGAAAAATAAATGCTGATCGATTCACACGCCCACTTGGATGCGCCCTACTTTAAGGATAAATTACCCATCGTGTTGCAGCGAGCCTTAAACGCCGGTGTGCGCCAAGTCGTTACCATTGGGGTTACACCTTCAAGCACCAGAAGCTGTATTCAGATCGCGGAAACCTACCCCTTTGTTCATGCCACTGCCGGCTATCATCCGCATTGGGCTAACGGTGCAACCGCGGACCGTATGGCGGAGCTGGAAAAGCTCATCGGCAACCGTTGTATTGTAGCACTGGGCGAATTCGGTCTGGACTACCATCATTTTCGCTCTCCCCGCCAGGATCAGGTTGAATTGTTTACGAATATGATGGATATTGCGGTGACGACGGAGCTGCCGGTCATCATCCACGATCGCAAAGCCCATGACGACGTTTACCGAATTTTATCCGCCTTTAGTTCGAAACTGGCGGGAGGGATTATTCATTGTTTTTCCGGCGACTGGTCGCTGGCAACAAAATACTTGAATTGGGGCTTTTTCCTTTCAATCCCTGGTACGGTTACAAATCCGCGCTCGAAAACCTTAAGAGAGGTGGCCCGCAAAGTTCCTCTAAATCGCTTGCTCTTGGAAACCGATGCTCCCCACTTAAGTCCGGTTCCCAAGAGGAGCACAAAAAATGAACCCGCCTTTCTCCATTTTACGGCCCGGGAAGTTGCCCGGCTTCGCAACATCTCCTATGAGAAATTGGCGGAAGCCACTTCGCAAAATGCTTATCGCGCCTATAATCTTGACAGTTAGCTTTTAGCTCCGAGCCCGCCCTCTTGCTATTGCTCCTGTTCTGCCACAGCGTTTTTGATCATCGTGCGTGTAATGTGGAGCATGACCTCAAAAGGCAAAAATTTAAATCCGGTCGCATCCAGCCAATCCTGTGCGGCCCATCGGGCGATCGTTTCCATGTTATCCGATTGTTCCACCCGCTTTCGCAAAAGACGTTTGTATTCCAATGTCATATTTGTTGCGTCAGATATGATCCGGCGGGCTTCATCTCCGGTCATATACCCGTAGTGCTCCCAAGCGCATAGCTGGATCGGAAGCTTTTCCAGTTTTCTCAGGCTGGCTAAATAGGTGACGAAGCTTTCCGAAGCGGTGCACATGAACCGGTATCCGTTGCCCACCGGCGCCGGCACCGGCAGCGAGTCCGAACAAAACAGCCATTTTTGTTCGGCGGCATATACCATCATGGAACAACGGCTGTGGCCCGGGGTTTCGAAAACTTCGAAATTTAAATTGTTCCCCAGATCCACCCGTTCGCCCTCCTGCAGGGCTCTGGCCACCCGAATACCGTCAAATTCGAGGGATATGCCGTTTAACTGCGCCGGGGCACCCATTGTTTCCATCGCTTGGCGGCTGAATTTGCGCATGTTGCTCACCGCTTTTTCCTTAGCATATAGCTCTGTGGCCCGGCGCGATGCCAATACCTTGAGATGCGGGTATCGTTTTTGCAGATAGGGTGCAGCCCCGCAATGGTCATAATGGGAATGACCGATTAGCAGGTACCGGACCCGATCCATGTCGATGTCAAAGTCTTGAATCTGCTGCTCCAAGGCTGGAAGGACCCATTGCCCCCCAGCGCCGATCAACATGTAGTGGTCTCCCTTGGCCAAATAAATAACGCTATGACGAGTTCCCAACCGCACCAATCGGTCGTTGATTTCACCCACAGATAGATTCAACATGATTTCCTTCCTGGGTTCGCTTGCATCAATCCTACCGGGATGGAAGCGGCATCAACCGGCGACAATATACAGTTTTATATTCGTTATGACTACGAAAATTTTTATCCGAAGATACATGATATGTCAATAAACAATAAATATGAATTAAATTTATTAGTCTAATTATAAAAGGTGAATTCGGGTATTGACATTTTACAGGAAACCCGCCTATTTTACGGACCCGTAATGACACTGAATTGGAGGATCGATGACAGATATATTAAAAACCATCATTTCCAGGGATCCGGGGGAAAGGGAATTTCACCAGGCGGTTCAGGAGGTCATCGAAAGCGTTAAACCGGTTTTAGATCAGAATCCCCAGTACCGCCAGGAAGCTGTTCTGGAGAGAATTATCGAGCCGGAACGCGTGATCACCTTTCGAGTTCCCTGGCTGGATGATCAGGGAAATGTGAAGGTCAATCGCGGCTTTAATATTGAAATGAACAGTGCCATCGGCCCGTACAAGGGCGCATTGCGCTTTCACCCGTCAGTCAATCAGAGTATTTTGAAGTTTCTGGCATTTGAACAGACCTTCAAAAATGCGTTGACCACCATGCCTCTGGGCGGTGGTGCCAGCGGTTCTGATTTCGATCCCAAAGGCAAATCCGATAACGAAGTCATGCGTTTTTGCCAGAGTTTCATGACCGAGGTGTTTCACCATATCGGGGCCAATACAGACATACCCACACCTGACATCGGTGTCGGTGCCAGAGAAATCGGCTATCTTTTCGGAATGTTTAAAAAGCTCAGCAACGAATTTACCGGCGCGTTGACCGGCAAAGGCATCAACTGGGGGGGCAGCCTTATTCGGCCCCAGGCTGCCGGTTATGGCTGTGTTTACTTTGCTGCGGAAATGCTGGCGACACGCAACATCAGCCTGGAAGGGCAAACCTGCCTGGTATCCGGCTCCGGCAACGTGGCCCAGCACACCGCTGAAAAGCTGGTGGAGCTGGGCGCCAAAGTGGTTACCCTGTCCGACTCCGCCGGCTATGTTTATGACGCCGGCGGTATCGACCGCGACAAACTGGCCTATGTCAAACGGCTTAAAAATATTCGCAGGGGCCGAATTAAAGACTATGCTGAAAAGTATCCGTCTGCGGTTTATACGGAAGCCGATTACAGCCTGGATTACAATCCCCTGTGGGGCCACCGCGCGGTTTGTGCGTTTCCCTGCGCCACCCAAAATGAGATCAACGATAGGGATGCTTATAATCTGATCAACAACAATATTAAGTTAGTGTGTGAAGGGGCCAGCATGCCCTGTGCGCCCGAGGCGGTCGATATTTTCCTGGAGCGAAATGTTCTTTTTGCTTCGGGGAAAGCAGCCAACGCCGGCGGGGTGGCGGTTTCCGGTCTGGAACTGGTGCAAAACAGTATGCGCCTCAACTGGCTGAGAGAAGAAGTGGATCAACGCCTCAAAATTATTATGAAGGGTATCCATAACACCTGTTTGGAGGCCGCCGAACAGTATGGGACTCCCGGCAACTATGTCAACGGTGCCAATATTGCCGGTTTTGTGAAGGTGGTGGATGCGATGCTGGATCAGGGAATAGTGTAACGATGG
>CBDUUO010000091.1:0-9302 GCA_965370395.1 uncultured bacterium | reverse complement strand
TCGAATGGCTTGTTCAATTGTCAGTTGTGGCATGGGTTATCGATCTCCTTAATATTTTATAAAAATCCGGACTTGGCTAAAAATTCCATATCAATACCGGAGGATGCCGTCGTTTTTTCGCTGTTATGCATCGATTCGCCCCGGGTAAAGCGTTCGACGTATTTGCCGATCATATCGGTTTCGATATTAACCGGATCCCCCTTTTGTTTCATACCAATTGTCGTTAATCCGGCGGTATGCGGGATAATGCTGACCGTAAAGCTTTTGGGCTCGCAGGTGTTGATGGTCAAACTGATACCATCTACGGCAATCGAGCCTTTGTGGATGATATAACGCGAGAGGGCCTCCGGCACGCCAATGGTAACCATAATGGCATTTCCCAGTTTCTCCCGCTGTTTAATCACGCCGATACCATCAACGTGACCTGAAACCAGGTGCCCGTCAATGCGGTCGGACAATCGCATTGCCCTTTCAAGGTTTAAGCGGTCGCCCTGTTTTGCCTTATAAAAAGTGGACGCTGCCAGCGTCTCGGGGGAAAGATCCACTTCAAACTTTTTACCGCTAATTTTTACAACCGTCAGGCAGGCACCGTTCACCGCGATGCTGTCGCCAAGTTTGGTTTGATCCAGGCCATAATCCGCCTCAATCGTCAGGCGCTTTCCCTGACCGGCAGGCCGTATGGCGCCGATGGTTCCCTGACCTTCAATAATTCCCGTAAACATATTTTTGCCCGTCGTCCTTTGATCGTCGTCCGTCGTACAAGGCATTTAGTTGTTTTATTGGTGGGAATTCCGCCGATTACGGAGGAACAACCAACTCCAATATAATTATTATCTTGCAACATACAACTGACCACTGCCCACAAACAACTAACTGATATACCCCTCAATCATAACATCATCGTCAAATCTTCGGACACGGATATTTTTGGCCCGGATGCAGTCTTTCATCAGCTGCGGCCCCGGTCCCCGGCAAATGGGTATGCCGTCATCGCCTCCTAAAATTTTAGGCGCATAAAAAAAGAGTGCTTTATCGACGATACCGCTGCTAAATGCCGAAGCAATCACGCGACTGCCACCTTCAACTAAAAGGCTGGTAATACCCATTGAACCCAGACGAACCATCAGGGGCTTCATATCAATTTGATCATTTTTAACCGGCTGTTCGATTAAGCGCACCCCTTTCTTTACAACCCTTTTCTTTTTAGCTTCAGATACGGTATTGCCGGTGACAAGGATGGTATCAGAATTAGAATCCAGCTTCAATATCCTGGCATCCGGCGAGATGGATAGACGGGTATCAAGAACAATTCGAACCGGATCTACACCCTTTTTCGAATCCAAACGCGTGGTCAGGTTCGGGTTGTCGGCATGGATCGTCCCGATGCCCACCAAAATGGCATCAACTGCATGTCGAAGCCGGTGCACGTATCTGCGCGCCTTTTCCCCGGTCACCCACTTGGAGTCACCGGTGCGGGTAGCGATGCGCCCATCCAGGGTAGCGGCGCATTTGATAATGACAAACGGGCACTTTGTGTTCACATATTTAAGGAAGGCCTCGTTGAGCCTCGCAGCCTGGTTTTCACATACACCCGTTAAAACCTCAATGCCATGCTGCCTTAAAAAAACGGATCCGCCGCCGGCGATTGTATTCGGGTCTTCCATCGCCACCACGACGCGCTGAATACCCGCTTCAAGAATTTTCCGGGTGCAGGGAGGCGTTCTCCCCGTGTGATTGCAGGGCTCCAAATTTACATATAGCGTGGCGCCTCTGGCTTGGGTGCCGGCATCCTCAATGGCATTAACCTCAGCATGCGCCTGACCGATAAATTGATGATATCCCTTTCCTTTCACTTCGCCGTCTTTGACAATGACGGCGCCAACCATCGGGTTGGGCGAAGTATAACCTTGCCCCTTTTTTGCAAGGCCCAAGGCCTTTTTCATAAAAAATTCGTGATCCATAAGCTTCAGTGGTCAGAGGACAGATGACAGAAGACAGAACGAGATGGATAAATTTTCACTTTCTGTCTTCTGCCTTCTGACCTCTGTTTTCTGATCTCTGACATCTGACCTCTGTCCGCTGTCACCTACTGCTCCTGTTTGCTGAGCAGGGTTTTGAGCTCGGAGACAAAATCATTGACATCCTTAAATTCCCGGTAAACCGAGGCAAAGCGCACATAAGCCACGTCATCGAGTTCATGAAGCCTTGTCATGATTTTTTCCCCAAGAAAGGAGGCCGGTATTTCTTTTTCACCCGTCTCTCTGAGATCCCGCTCCAGATCATCAATAAATTCTTCAATCACATTGATGCTGATGTTTCGCTTTTCACATGCTTTTTTCAGGCCGGAGCGTACTTTTTCCCGGTTGAATACTTCGCGCCGGCCGTCTTTTTTAACAATCATAATCGGAATTTCTTCAATATGCTCGTAGGTTGTAAATCGGCGGCTGCATACGATGCATTCTCGGCGGCGGCGGATAACGCTGGCATCTTTACTCAATCTGGAATCGATGACTTTGTTGTCAATCTCCCCACAGTACGGACACTTCATGAGTCTTCTCCCTGCTGTTTGGTTTCAAGATGGATCAGCTCTATATGGGCTTCTTGCAACATGTCCTTCGACAGTTCGTCAGCATAACCCAAACGGTAATAAATTTTATCAATTCCCGCATTAATGATCATCTTTGCGCATATTGAACAGGGCAAATTGGTGCAAAATACACTGGCGCCTTTCAAAGATACGCCATGATAAGCCGCCTGGATAATGGCATTTTGTTCCGCATGAATGCCGCGGCACAGTTCATGCATTTTACCGGACTCAACCCCTAATTTTTCGCGCAAACATCCCACTTCAACACAGTGGCGAACACCGGTGGGAGCTCCATTATAGCCGGTTGATAGTACCCGTTTATCTTTTACAATAATCGCCCCAACTGCTCGCCGGAGACAGGTTGAACGCCTGGCGACAAGCATCGCTATATCCATGAAATAATCTTCCCAGGAAGGTCGAGGATCTTCAGGTACCATGAAATTAACTGCCTCCATAATGTTCCATCCAGTGTATTGAAAACGCATCAAGAACATACCGTAAGCCAGGCTGATGCAGTTCCCAAATAAAAAAAGTTAACTTTTAATAATATAGGCCAAACCATATTACCGCAAGCAAAAAAATGGCAAGGTCGAAGGTACCTTGCCATTCAACTAGATTAGTCACATACCTACACAGATACAGCAAACTGGTTACTGGTTACTGGCCAGAAGCGAGAAGCCAGCGGTCAAAACGCTGACACCTGAACACTGACACCTGAAACCCTTTAATTCTATGTGTGCTCTGAGCCATGTACCGTTATTGTGCTTTTGCGTGAATATAAAAGGCCGTTAATCGGAGATCACAAGCGGCTATTGATCGGTGTATTTTTTCACAATCAGGGTGGCATTGGTACCGCCGAAGCCAAAGGAATTGGTCATGGCCACATTGACCGGAGCCTTACGGGCGGTGTTGGGCACATAGTCCAGGTCACATTCATCAGCCTGATTTTCATAATTAATGGTCGGCGGCATCATATCATGATAGACGCTGAGGGCGGTAAACACCGTCTCGATGCCGCCGGCACCCCCCAATAAATGACCGGTCATCGATTTGGTGGAGCTGATCGCCAATTTATAGGCATGGTCCTTAAAAACCGTTTTGACCGCCCGGGATTCATACAGATCGTTGAGCTCGGTGGAAGTGCCATGGGCATTGATGTAGTCCACCTGCTCGGCAGCAAGACCGGCGTCATCCAGGGCCGCCTGCATACAGCGCACCGCACCGTTGCCATCAGGCGGCGGTGCGGCCATATGGTAGCCGTCTCCGGTGAGGCCATAGCCAATGAGCTCCGCATAAATATCAGCCCCTCTTTCCTGGGCATACTCAAGAGCCTCTAAGATTATAATTCCACTGCCTTCACCGATCACAAAGCCGTCACGATCCCGATCAAAGGGCCGTGAGGCTTTTTGGGGCTCATCGTTGCGGGTGGACAGCGCTTTCATGGCATTAAAGCCCGCCACAGCGGTCGCCGATACGACTGCCTCGGTTCCGCCGGTAATCATGGCATCGACTGTACCGTATTGAATCATTTTAAAGGAATCCCCAATTGCATGGGCACCGGCGGCACAGGCAGTGGCGAAGGATAAATTCGGTCCCTTGGCACCAAAATGGATCGAAATCATGCCCGGTGCCATATTGCCGATCATCATCGGAATGAAAAACGGGCTGACGCGTTTGGGGCCTTTAGTGGCTACGTTGAGAATCGTATCTTCCATAATTCCAAGACCACCTAAACCGCAACCCGTAACAACCCCGATCCGGTTTGCATTGCTTTCGTTAATTTCCAGACCGGCATCTTCCAACGCCATACGCGTTGCAGCCATCGCATACGAGATAAAAAGCTCGTTGCGCTTGGCCTCTTTTTTAGGAATAAAATCCGCCGCGTTAAAGTCCTTCACCTCTGCGGCAATTTTGGTCTGATGGCCCGATGTATCAAACCGCGTTATTTCTCCTATGCCTGATTTCCCGGCACAAAGAGCCGCCCAGGTATTTTCGACGCCAATCCCCACGGGGGTAATTAAGCCCATCCCTGTAATTACGACTCGTCTGTTCAAAAGACCTCCTGTTCAATTGGCAAGGTTGTTAACTTGGCCCCTGTCTGAAAAAATTTTAATTTAACACAGCCTCTTGTTTTACAGGCTGATAAGATAATCTCAATCAGATCGCCGGAAACATCTGCTGTTTCCGATTCAATGATTGCTATCATTTTGACTTGAAATATCCGGCGAGATGACAGCAAGCATGATCGCTTAGGAACGAACCCGTAAACACAAATTCATGCCCGTTAAATGCCAAAAAAAAATCCAGAAAATAGCTGCTTACTGTTTGTTAATATAATCAATGGCATCCTTAACAGTGGTAAGCTGCTCGGCATCCTCATCTGAAATATCGGTATCAAATTCCTCTTCCATAGACATAATCAACTCAACAAGATCAAGTGAATCTGCTCCCAAATCATCTACGAATGAAGCTTCAGGAACCACCTCTTCCATATCAACGCTCAGTTTTTCGGCAATGATCTTTTTTACTCTCTCCTCAACAGACATCTCATTTTCCTCCTTACCGGCTCAAGCCGGTCAAAAAATTATCGTTTAATTAATAGGTAACTGGAAGTGATCTCAAAAATAGTAGATCACGCTCAAGGGCCCCGCTTATTAGCGGGACTTCGCATCTGATCCTGCAATTTAATGTGCTCAGCAAGGCGCCAAACCAAATTGGTCCAGCTTAAATCGGTTTGATGAACACCTTACTATTTATAAGAACAGTTGTGAAATCCCGCTTTAGCGGGGTAACACAGCCATTGAGCGTTAGATGCATTCTTGAGATCGCTTCTACATGTACATGCCACCGGTAACATGTATGACCTGACCGGTGATATAAGCCGCGCTGTCTGAAGCCAGAAATGTAATGGTATCAGCCACATCCTGAGGGGTTCCGGCTCTTTGCAACGGAATCATGCTGAGCATAGCTTCTCTAGCTTTATCGGATAGAACTGCCGTCATATCGGTTTCTATAAAACCCGGCGCAACAGCGTTTACGGTAATGCCTCTTGCACCGAGTTCCTTGGCCACCGTTTTGGTAAGACCAATCATACCGGCTTTTGAGGCCACATAATTGGCCTGACCGGGATTGCCCATTACCCCCACTACCGAAGCCAGATTGATAATCCTGCCCGAACGCTGCTTGACCATTATCTTGGAAACCGCTTTGATACTGTTAAATGCGCTTTTAAGGTTGACGCTGATCACCGCATCCCAGTCTTCTTCTTTCATGCGCATGATCAGACCGTCGCGCGTGATCCCGGCATTGTTAACCAGCACGTCAATTTGCCCGTATTTATCAAAAACACCCTCTATCCAGCTTGACACGGCCGTACTGCTGGCAACGTCTACCTGTTCGAAGGAGGCTTCAGGGCCCAGTGCCTTTGCTGCGGCTTGCCCCGCTTCCGGGTTGACGTCGCAGATCGCGACCCTGGCGCCTTCGCCGGCAAAGTTTTCAGCCGTCACCCGACCGATTCCAGCTGCCCCTCCGGTAACCATCACCACTTTATTTTCGAATCGCAAGCTTGCCTCCTTTTACGCCACAATATAACGGTTAGCGATTAAATATCATGTCAGCTGCGCGGTTCATGGCCGGAATGATGTTCTGATAGCTGTCCGCCAGAGCTGCGTGCGATGTTTCGGTCAGAAAAGCCGATATCTGCTCGGGCTCAAAAACACCGGAACCCAGCAAAATTTTTAAGATATTACCGGATACCAGTTCGGCAATTTCGTTGGCAAACAGTCGTGAGAAAAGGCATGTTTTTTCGGCTTCCGGATTATTTCCACCGCTAAAAGCAGCAGCCTGCCGCGCCAGGCCGGCGGCCACCTCCACATGCATCATCATGTCGGCCAGAGCAAACATGACATACTGTTCACGGGTCAGCCGATTATCATTAACCAAAAAAATGGTTTTGTTTAATGCACGAGCCGCCAGACCGATATAGCGGCAGCCGGCATCGCCGCACTGTGCTTCGAGTTTATCCATTTCTTCGGCCAGGCCGTCGTAATAGGCCCCTTTTGTTTTGCGCGTTTTTTTCCAGCGAAAGGTACTGATGATGTTTTGCTGGATTTCACTGGTGCCCTCGTAAATACAGGTAATTTTCACATCTCTTTTTATTTTTTCAACGCCATATTCGGTGATATATCCGTATCCGCCTAAAGCCTGCATGGCATCATCGGCAGCCTTATTGGCGGATTCGGTTGCAAAAAGTTTGGCGATGGAACCTTCAACTTCGAGGTCTTGCTCGCCGGCATCCAATCTTGTGGCCACCTCATCAATATAAGTTGCGGCCGCTGTCAGCCGAACGGCATGCGGTACAACCAGCTTGTGGGTGTAGCCCTGTTTTTCCGATAGCGGCGTTTTGAATTGAATCCGTTCTTTGGCATACGGAATGACGATATCCAGGGCCGCTTCGCCGCTGCCAAGCGCCATAGAGGCCACCATCAGCCGGGTGTACCCGAATACCTTGCTGGCCTGTTTGAGTCCCTGCCCGGTTACACCGCCAATCACGTTTTCCACCGGCACAAAAACATCGGTAAATGTCAGCGGCGAGGTATTTGAGGCACGGATTCCATGCTTTTCTTCACCTTTTCCCGGCTGATAGCCCTCGGTATCTTTTTCAATAATGAAAAAGGTGGCGCCCTCGGGGGTGCTGGCCAGCAGGGTGATAAAATCAGCATAACCACCGGTGGAAATAAATTGTTTGGTGCCGTTTATCTTGTAACCGGTGATCTCTCCGCTGTCATCTTTTACCGGTTCAGCTTTGGTTTTTATAGAAGCGACATTGCTGCCGGCATCGGGTTCCGTAACGGCATAGGCCACCAGGGCCTCTCCGGCAGCAATTTTCCCAAGCCATTTTTGTTTTTGTTCTTCGGTTGCCCCCACAATAATGGGGTCTGCGCCCAGCTGAATCGCGAAGAAAGCGGTGGTGATGCCCAGGCATATCTTGGCCATTTCCCTGGTGATGGCGCAGCTGTCACGGGCACCGCCGCCCAGACCGCCATAATCTTCAGGGATCATTAAAAGCTGCAGTCCGATTTCCGGACCCAGCATTTCACGAATGATATCCTCGGGAAATATCTCTTCACGATCAAATTCAAAAATTTTTTCCGGTGTCAAAAGGCGTTTTTTTAGCTGTGCCACCGTATCCAGAACCATCTGCCTGGATTCCAGATCCAGCCCGTAAAGTTCACCTTCCGTCGGCATCTTGTCTGAAGTCATTCAATTCTGCCCTTTTGAAAATTGAAGCGTTAACTGTGGAATAGTGGAATAAAAGACTAGTCTTCTTCGGTTTCGACGACCTTACGGCCCTTGTAATACCCACAGTTGGGACACGCATGGTGCGGGAGGGTGGCTTCGCCACACTCCGGGCACGTCGCTGTATTTATTGCGGTGAGTTTCTGGTGGGTCCGTCGCATATCGCGCTTTGATTTTGATTTTTTCCTTTTCGGCACTGCCATAAGTAATCTCCTAACAAACTGAATTTTATGTTTATTTTAATTTCAACGGCCTAGATTTAAGGTAGCGCTTCTAGTAATTTATCTTGAAACGATTGTCAAGTGTTTTCATCGATTTTATCCCATATGTTCTCTTGTGCCCGACAATCTTCTGTGTTATGGAAATGCAGCGCCCGCGGGATAGGGGTAAATTATATACAAGTATCTAAAATTATTATATTTATAATAAAATACAGCGGTCTCCAGAAACCATTTTAAACAGGATCGTTTTTCGATGGCAGATCGTACCGGCCGAACAGGTTAAATTATTAGAATTCTTAATACGTTAGGTTTACTTATTTATCATGACGGTTAGATAATGATTCGTAAATTAATCCGTATTATTAATTTGTCAATAAATCATACTCTTATAAGGGTATTCGGGCAATCAACGGTGTAAACATTACTTAACGATTTACTCACTAGTTACGTTATGCGCTTCGCCCTATTTGGAATGTAGCAATTATGAGAATTTAATGGCTCCCTAAGCAAAACAAAGGTGAATGCTAAAATGAATGCGGAAATAAAAAATGACCCGGTTGTAACGCGCTTTCCACCCAGCCCCACCGGCTTCATGCATGTCGGCAATGCGCGTACCGCTATCTTTAACTGGCTGTACGCCCGCCGTATGAAAGGAAAATTTATTTTGCGTATCGAGGACACCGACACCGAACGCTCAACTCAGGAGGCCATAGACGCCATTTTTGAAGCGCTTGAATGGCTGGGTATCGACTGGGACGAGGGCCCCTACTATCAAACCAAACGCCTTGATATTTACAACAGCTACCTGGAACGCCTCATCGATTCCGGCCAGGCGTACTATTGCACCTGCTCGCCCGAAGATATTGAGGCCATGCGTCAAAAAGCCATGGCCACCGGCGGCAAACCGAAATATGACGGCACCTGTCGCAATAAAGGATTACCGAAAACTCAGGGAGCGGTGATTCGGTTAAAAGCGCCTTTAAGCGGGACAACCGTGGTTGAAGATGTGGTTAAGGGCAACATTGTATTTCAAAATGATGAGCTGGATGATTTTATTCTGTGCCGCAGCGACGGCATCCCCACCTATAACTATGCGGTGGTCATTGATGATATGACCATGCAGGTTAACACCGTTATCCGGGGCGATGATCACGTCATGAACACCCCCAAACAAATACTCATTTATAACGCGCTGG
>CBDUUO010000090.1:0-9332 GCA_965370395.1 uncultured bacterium | reverse complement strand
AGAGGGACACCACCGTTATTTGGAAATATCAATATAATTAGAGGTAGTACCTAACCCGGACAAGCCGGAACAAATTGCCACAAAGGCACCAAGACACCAAGCGAAACTTTTGGTTAATATTCATCTTTGCGTCTTTGTGTCTTGGTGGCGTAAATGTTTTGCCACAAAATGTCGGAGATCCGCCTCTGGAGGGCAAAAAAATAATTTCTAAGGTACTAACTAAAAAATAACACATCTGTCAATATTTTTAAAGGCGTTGTTATCAGAATTTACTAATTTAACAGAATGTTGTAGAATAAAACTTAAACTGGGATTTATCAATCGTTACCTGATCAACTAATGCCTTAACCGCATTAGAACTCGCAGCTGTCCGCGTTTAAGGCATGATCATTAAAATCAGACGGAAAGGGCCTCTGAGATGAATTTTTTGTTGAAGTGTTTCAGATTATTGGGGTTGTTGCTGCTGTTATGTCTATTTTCGGTTTCTGTTTATGGAAAAACAATGTATGTTTCTGATATTTTGAAGTTAACGCTGAGAACCGGGCCGAGTATCGAAAACAAAATACTCGCTGTGATCGATTCCGGGCAGATGATGGAAATTGTTGAATTCGGAGATGAATGGTCTCAGGTGCAGCTGCCCAATGGCAAGGAAGGCTGGGTTCTGAGCAGATATCTAACACCCAATGAAACCAGCAATATCAAGCTTCAACGCTTGGAGACCAAGCATAAAAATCTGATGGTTCAAGCCGCTGAATTATTGGAAGAAAATAACAGGCTGCAAGCGGAAAATAAGAAACTCAGCACCGAGTTTGAAGCCAATCAAGAACAGTTGGTAAAAGCACGCACGGATTACGAGACGCTGAAATCAGAAGCCTCCGAATTTTTAACCCTTAAAACCAGGTATGAGAGTGCCGCTTCACAGCTGGCCGAACAGACCGCCAAGGCGGAAAAGCTTGAAGAACAGCTCACGAAGCTGGAAAGGAACACTTACATTAAATGGTTTCTAGCCGGATCGGGGGTACTTATCGTCGGCTTTTTAATTGGGTATAGCAGCAAGCGTCAGCGCCGCCGCCCGGCGCTGGCATGACCTGCCGACAGCTTATTGGAATGATTCACCCGAATAAATATTGCATTCCGTGTTCGGATAGACTTCGTAATTGACATACTCATCGAATATCATTATATTAAACAATCATAGTGGTTTGTTCAATATGAATACGCTTTATCAGGAGGTTACAACTAAGATCATTTATGTTAATTGATCAAGTCGTGGTCTTGATAATCTTGCTTGTGCTTTCCGGATTTTTCTCATCCGCTGAAACCGCCCTGTTCACCATCAGCAAAGCCAAAGCAATTCATCTTGCCAAACAAAAAGGGCCTACCAATAAGCTGATAAAAAAAATGAAAGATGACCCTCACCGGCTTCTTTCAACCATCCTCATTGGCAACAACGTTGTCAATGTCGGTGCCTCCGCTATCGCCACCGCTATCACCATCGGTTTGTTGGAGAGCCATGCGGTGGGGATTGCCACCGGCGTCATGACCTTTCTTATTTTAATTTTTGGTGAATTTTTTCCCAAATCCATTGCCACGCGCAACAACATCTTAGTCGCACGCCTGGTCATTTTTCCGTTATACTGGCTTTCGGTTTTGTTTACGCCTCTGATTGTATTTTTAAATTTCATCCCCAAACTGACCGGTAAAATCCATAAGAAACCGCAGGTCACAGAAGCGGAATTGATGACCTTTGTCGAGGTGGTTGAAGAAGAAGGCGAAATTAAAGAAGAAGAAAGAGAATTGATCCACAATATATTTGAATTCGACGACACCAGTGCTTCAGAGATCATGACTCCCCGAGCGGATATGTTTGTCATAGAAGTGAATGAGGAATTAAAGCTTGAGGAGATCATTAACTCCGGTTTTACGCGAATTCCGGTTATCGAGGGGGATATCGATCATGTGGTGGGTATTTTATACATCAAAGATCTGTTCAAGCACCAGGCCACGTCCGATGAAGCGGTTGATGTGCGCAAAATCATGCGCAAACCTTATTTTGTGCCTGAAAATAAGAAACTGGATAATCTGCTTCATCAATTTAAAAAACGAAAACAGCACCTGGCGATAATTGTCGACGAGCATGGCGGTATTCCCGGACTGATAACGCTTGAGGACGCCCTTGAAGAGATTGTTGGAGAGATTGTTGATGAAACCGACCGATTCGAGCCGCATATCGTAAAACTCAAAAATGATGAATGGCGGGTTCTGGGCAAATCCGAAATAGATGAGGTCAATGATGAGATACCCATGGATATTCCCGATTCAAAAGATTATGACACCTTTTCCGGCTATGTTCTGAACCAGATCGGCAGGATCCCCCGGGAAAAGGAAGAAATCTTGCTTGGCGACTTTCTGGTCACGGTCCATGAGATGGACGGCAATCGAATCCGGGAATATATCATCTGTCAAAAAAAGGACATTGAAGCACCGCAGGAAGCGTCAACGACTTAAATAAGGTGTTCCTACTTTTTGGAATTTAAAGAAATGGCGGAGCGGCAATCACTCTGCCTTTTTTGTGTTCAGGTAGTCCGCTGGTTGCCCTCAGATTTGAGAAAGTCTTTATTTATATCGGCACTGTTTTATCATTTGACAGCCGGTTAAGCAAATCAGCGAAGTAAACCAAAATACCGATTTTGAGGATTTTTGAAGATGATGTCTGGCTTTGGGTTCAATCTGAAACTGCGCTGGAAATTTTTTATCATTTTGCTGGTTTTTAGTCTGACGCCCTTGATTGTGGTCACCGTCGTCAGTCAGCGCGGAACGCGACTTTTGGGGAAAACGATTTCCGAAGATGCCCGTATGCGCCTCACCCATATTGTTGGGATGGAGTTGCGGCAAACCGCGGAAAATTCGGCAAAAGTTTTACAGCGAACCAAAGATGCGATGGCGTTTTATCTTCAGGTTTTGGCCGGGGAAGCCGAACTCGCCTTTTCGAAAATGACCGCTGAATCTCCCAAAATTTATTTTGCCGCCGATTTTGACGACCCCCGGACTGCTCCCGCGGATTTTTTGCCGATTCAGCGATACCGGATGAAAACCCATGACGGCGAATTTTTGGATAATCCGGTCAGCTTCAATCATCCCGTTTTTATGCTGGCTCCAGACGTTGAGAAAGAAAACGTCGCCCGTGATCTTGCCTCCTTGAGCCAGATGATACCGACCTTCAGAAAACTTTCCAGTGAATTCGGTAAAACCTTGCAGTGGGCCCATATCGGTTTGCAAAATGGGGTCTATATGTCGTATCCCGGGCACAACGGCTTTCTGGATAGTTTTGAGCCCCGGCGGTATCCCTGGTTCACAGAAGCAAAAGATTCACCGACCTGGACCCTGCCCCAAATAAGTACCACCACCGGATTTCTGACCTTTACGGTTTCACAACGCTTATACCAACCCGATGGGTCTTTTTTGGGGGTTGTGGCCATCGAGATCCTCTTTGTCGAAGCGTTGCAAAAAAGTGCGCTATCCCCGCTGTGGGCATCCAATGCCCATTCTTTTATTGTGACCACCACCCTCAATCCAGAGACGCATCAGCCCGGACTTCAAATACTGGCCCAAAAGGACTATCAACACAATCCCGGATCCTGGGCGCCGGTGGCTGGGAAAAAGTGGCTATCTTCTACAGAGAGCATCAGATTTGATGGTGTTCTTAAACAACTCAAGGTCGGACCGGCCGGATATACGGCTCTGCCGTTTAAGAATGTAGAATCAATTTGGGCCTATGCCGGTATTGATGATCTTATCCAATTTGTGGTGATCGTACCCAAATCGATCATCATGGCATTGCCGGACGAAACCCGGAAAACATTTTTTGCGTATTTAAAAGATCAAATCCTTTTTGCCGGTGCGGCCACATTCTTAACGATTGTTTTCCTTGCGGCGGCCGCCCTGATCGGGTCCTATATTATTACGCGGTCATTGTTAAGAATCACCGCGGCCGCCAAGAAGCTGTCCAGCGGCGACTTCTCTGTTAAACTGGGCTTGCGTACCGGAGATGAGCGTGATCTGGTGATTCGGGCCTTCAACGAGATTGGGCCCAAACTCAAGGATCATCTTCGTCTGCATCAATCCATGGATCTGGCGATGAAGGTTCAGCAAAAGCTTTTACCCGGCAAGAACCCTGAAATCCCGGAGTTGGACATCGCCGGAAAAAGTATTTACTGCGATGAAACCGGGGGCGACTACTATGATTTTCTGGAGTTCGACGGAAAAAATGACAGGAAAATCAGCGTCGTCGTCGGTGATGTATCCGGGCATGGAATTTCCTCAGCCTTATTAATGGCGTCTGCCCGTGCGTTTCTTCGCCAGCGGGTCTCATTGCCCGGAACGCTCGGACAGATCATTACAGATGTGAACTGTCAACTTGCCCAAGATGTGGCTGAATACCATAATTTCATGACCCTATTCTACCTGAGAATTGATTGCGAGCATAAAACACTGGAGTGGGTCCGCGCCGGCCATGATCCACCCATTTTCTATGATCCCAAGACGAGATCGTTTGAAGCGCTTGAAGGACAGGGCATTGCGCTGGGGGTAGAAGAATCATGGGTGTATACCGAAAACAAAAAAGTCGATCTGTCAGAAGGTCAGATTATTGTTCTGGCAACCGATGGGCTCTGGGAAGCCCGAAATGTCAGTGGGGAGATGTTTGGTAAAGATCGAATATATGATCTTATCCGGGCTAATTCGGCATTGAGTGCCAAGGGAATTTTAAACATTTTAATGGATATGCTCCACCGATTTGCCAAGGGGGAAAAAATTGAAGATGATGTAACGCTGGTGGTAATTAAAATACGATAGGGGAAAAACGGTACCCGCTGAATACCGCAACGTTTTTTTGACAACCACTATAGAAGCCGGCTTATTTTACCTCTTCTTCATCTTCAGACTCGTTTTGAATCGCCTGGGTCTCATCCAGTGAGGCTTCCGTTTCCACAACCGCCGTTTCTCCAGCAGTCGTCTTTTCTGCTGCAGGTTCTGCGACTTTATCTCTTAAACCACGGTTTTCTTTCTGCAATTGCTTTATTTTTTTGCGCTGGGCAAATCGGGCGCTGATACCGACGATCATCCCGATAAATACCCCCACTAAAAGGGAACCATATACGACCGCATATACTGGAAGTGGCATACTGCTCAATTGTAAATAAAAATGCAATATCATCGTTTCATTGTTTTTAATACCGAACGTAACCAACACAACGAGTACAATGAGCAACAATAACGCTTTAATATAGGTCCCCATTTCATTCTCCTTTTTACTTCAACATTGATGAAAAATATGTAAATTCGATACCGGCAGAAGAAATCACCTTTGTGTCAGCCATAAGATAAATGCGAAAGGCATTTGTTGTCAAGTTTTTCACCCTATTCTTATCATGTTTGGCTAAAATTCCAAACGAATTTGTTGGCCCATTTCCGCTGAGCGCTAGATCCAAAAATCAATGGAATTTATTTATTTTCTGAATCGAGTGCGCCATTGGTTTCTTTGTCTGATTTTGACGGCTGGATTCCGAGATTTTCAACCGCTTTGGATGCTGTTTCTGCTTTGGCTTTCGCTTTGGCAGCGCGCCGTGTCGTTTTTTTTGCTTGTTCCTCAGCCTCTGTCAAAGAAGCTTTAAGTTCTTCGCGTTTTGACTTGTTTATGCCGTTTTTATCCGTTTCTGAATCCAGTCGTGCGAGTTTTTCTTTTAAATTTGTCGCTCTTTCTTTGGCCTCTTCAGCAGCTTTTTGCGTCTGGCGCACCCGTTTTTCGGCATCCGTCAGGGCATCGAGAGCGGTGGCCACATCACCGGCTTTTCCCGTCTCGGGTTCGGCCTCCAGGACGATATCCTCAGCGGCCAGCACCAGAGCGGTGATGGGCAAATCAGAAAGAATCTGCTCAATCGGGTTGTCAAATGGATCCAGGGGCTGATTGCCCTTAAGGCGAAATGGCAGGAAAACTAAGGAAGCGTCCTGTGAATACGCGATGATGTTGCTCATATTGGCATTAAACACCATTTCGGGTTCAGCCTCAATCCGAGCGTCCGCTAACTTATGTCGAAAATCTTTCATGGTCTCTTCGGTGGGATGGTCAACACTTGGCGCTAAAACCCGAATCTTCGCTGCTTGCCACTCTTTGTTGCGTGTCGTCAGATATGCCAGCAACAGCTCCAAATGACTGCTGGCGTCATCCCACCACCACACATCGATTCGGCGCTCCCCGGCGGAAACCGCTTTCAATCTTTCCCATTCTTTTTCTTTTGTTTTCAATACGATAATATTGCAGCCGAGTCGAAAGGCCGTTTTAATGCGGCGACCGTAAAGTATTTCGCGGATGCCGAGATTGTTCGGAGGCTCATGCTCGAACCAGTTCAATAAAATGGTGTTGGCCTTTAAGGGGCCGATTCCGTAAGCCTGCACCAGGGTGTGAATTCCCTGGATCAGACCTGGGGCGACAATGACCAGCGGAAACGCCTCGGAAGCATAATTGACGATGTCTTTGTGCAATTCGTTTTCGGCTTCCTCACGAAGTTTGAGCATCTGCGGACCCTCTCCCTCCAGTATGCGAACCAGCGTGATAAATCCGGTATCGCTTTCGAGCCATTCCGCAAACTGTAACAGCCGCTCGCGCCGATGGGCATCGTGAGAAAACACCAGCAGCTGGGGGCGCCAATCACGGGAATGTTCGGGTTCCTGGGCTGCCGCCAGCAAATTTGTCCGAATACGCTGAAGATAATAGGAGCGTCGGCTGTCGGCCCAGCGTGCCGGACCGCTGGTGCGCTTTAAATATTGGTATAAGCCGAATAAAACTGCCATGGCAATCAAGCCCGCGGTTACATGAATCGCCAGCATCACTGCCAGGCACGCCAATGCGCCCGTCAGGCTAAGTCTCTTGTCAAACCAGCGAAAGCGCGGGCGGAACGACGGGCTGCCGGCGCGAGCTTCAAAATAAGTGGCATAATTCAACAGGCCGTAGGAAATCAAAAAGAACATGGAGACCACCGGTGCAATAATATTTAACTTTCCCAGCCCGATGGTGGCAAAAGCAATCCCGGCGGAAAGCAAAACGCCTCTGCGGGGATTTCCAGTGGAGCCGTATCCTTTGGCAAAGGGCAGCAAAAAGGGGAAAATCCGATCACCTGACAGGGATTGCAAAATCCGGGGGGCTCCCAGAAAAGACGCCATGGCCGAAGACAGGGTGGCGGCAATGACTCCGGCTCTGATGAAAAATTCTACGGCGGCCACCCGTTTCATAGATCCATATTCATGCATTAATGTCTCGGACGGCAGCGTGGCGGCGAAAACAATCGCTGCCAGGAAATAAACCACGATTGAAACGCCCACGGCAGTGAAGGTGCCGCGAGGTAAGCTCTTGCCGGCATCTTTCAGGTCGCCGGACATGCTGACCCCCTGGGTAAAGCCGGTCACCGCCGGGAAAAAAATGGCGAAAATAACCCAAAAACCCAGGCCACCTTCAGGTGCGGTCCAGTTCTGGACCAGCAACGTCTGGTTCCATTTAGCCATTCCGCCGATGAAAAAAGACAAAAGGGCTGCCACCAGGATGGTCATCACCAGATATTGAAAACGGGTTGCCCAATCAGCGCCCAACCACGCAAATACAAACAGGAAGGCCACCGCAGCGGCTGCAATGATCTGGATATAGTAACCTTCCTGCAAAGCCAGTGTTCGGGCAAGCACTTCTCCAAATCCGAGACAATAAAAGGCGATGGAAATTGACTGTGCCAGAAACAAAACGATGCCGATGGCACCCCCGAATTCCAGCCCCAGCGTACGGGAGATCAAATAGTAGTCCCCGCCGCCTTTGACTTTGAGGTTGGTCGCAATTGCAGATAAAGAAAAGGTCGTCAGGATGGAGATGGCGTTGGCCAGGGCCAATATGATCAGGGCCCTTGCCAACCCCGCATTGCCGACCACATACCCCAGCCGCAGAAAAAGGATAATGCCGAGAATTGTCAGAATACTGGGAGTAAAAACCCCTGCAAAGGTTCCCAGTGTTCCGCCGGTTACATCCGAATCCGGCGTTTTATTATGTTTTTGCATTGCCTTTGGCGTCAAAGTTCTTCCGGTGTAAAGGTTACAACATCATCAATCTGCTTTGAATCGCTGAAAAGCATTACCAATCGGTCAATTCCCAGCGCATTGCCGGCGGCTGCGGGCATGTTACCGAGAGCCGCCAGAAATTTTTGCGGCATCGGATAAACCGGCTTGCCGGACTTCCGGCGATGATCCTTTTGGCGTTCAAACCGTTCTCGTTGCTCGACCGGGTCGGTAAGTTCACTGAAGGCGTTACATATTTCAAGTCCGCCGATGTATAATTCGAAGCGTTCTGCATATCGCAAATCCTGCGGCTTCAATCTTGCCAGCGCTCCCCGGGAAGCCGGATAATCATATAGAAAAACCGGCTGGGTTTGTCCCAGGTTGGGTTCGATTCTTTCAACCATAATGTCGTCAAATTGACCTTGTTCCAGAGCGGCATTAACCGGGATGGAACCAAATTTTTTGAATGCGTCGCTAACCGATATTCGGGGCCAGGGCGGGGTGAGCTTGATTTCTTTTCCTTGATAGACCAGGATATCTTTTTCTGAACCGTTCAGGCGAGCGATGGTATTGATCAGGGCCTCACATTCCTCCATCAAATCCAAATAATTACTGTCTGCCCGGTACCATTCCAGCAGGGTCATTTCCGGCAGGTGCAGCCGGCCTCTTTCTCCTTGACGGAAGCATTTGCAAATCTGAAATATACGGTGGATGCCCGCCGCCAGCAGTCGCTTCATGCAGAGTTCCGGTGAGGTTTGCAGAAACCAGTCCCCGGATTCGACCGCATCGATATGAGCCTCGGGTGCCGGTGCCGGTATTCGGATAGGGGTTTCCACTTCCAGATATTCATTATGAACAAAGAATTTCCGGATCGTGTCAATGATGCGGGCTCTTCGCTGAAGATTTTTTTGCAGAGATGTTTGCCGGTAATATCCCATGTGTCATTCCGTAGAAAACCCAGATTAAACTATATGTTTATTGGATTGGGGTGAATGCGTCAACTCATTGTTATGCTGTGCTTGGTTTTTTAAAGTATCTTAACAGGTTCGGGTACAATTGTTTTCATCTTTAATCATTAACAAAAGCATGATAAGCCTTCATCAAAACCAACCGATATGTTGCAAAATCAGCGGTCATCCTGTAGAGAAAATGATGTTATCCGCTCTCTAAGTGGAATACCTAAGCAAGGGTTGATCAAATGCTCGACTGAGGAATGAATAGGCCTGGCAGTCTATGCTTAA
>CBDUUO010000089.1:0-9395 GCA_965370395.1 uncultured bacterium | reverse complement strand
AGCCACGATCACCGTCACCGGTTTTTCAATGGAGAATTTAACAGCGTTCATTGTCTGATATTAATCTTTTGGTTCGATTAGAGAGACCATCTGTCCGTTACGCAATCGCTCGTTGCCTTTGACAACCACCTGCATGCCTTCTGCCAGGCCCTGACCTTCAATTCCGGCGATCAGGTCTTGATATCCGATGACGCTAACCGGAATCATTTGTGCTTTAGAATCCTTAACCGCATACACCACGGTTTGACCGAATACCGGAATCACTGCATCCCGGGGGACAACCAGTGTCTTTTTAGGCTTTGCGGTCGGCAGAACCACCCGGGCCGACATTCCTTCGATGAGTGCCAAGGTATTCAAAGTTCGGATTTTTACCGGAAACGTCCGGGTGGCAATGTCTCCGCGGGGAACGACAGCAAAAACCGATCCTGAAATTTCATTGCCATTTATGGTCGCTTTGACCGGCATCCCGACTTGAACAAAGGGGATAAATTCTTCGGAAACGTCCACCACAATATCGACCACATCATCTTTGGCCAATATCGCCACCGTCGCGCCTTCTGCGAGCCACTCCCCCCGGTCCACCTGACGTTTGATGACAATCCCGTCAAAGGGGGCCCGGATAATTTTCTTCTGCAGTTCTATCTCGATGCGCTCAACCTCGGCCTTAAGAGACAATGCGCGTTTTTCCATCCCCCTTACGCGGAAACGGTTTTCGTCATAGGATTGCTCGGAGATGGATTTTGTTTTAAAAAGCTTTTCTCGGCGCTTTAATTCAATGCGGGCAATTTCAAGCTCGGAGAGGGCCTGTTCATAGGTGGCTGATGTTGCCCGCAGCCTTTTATTTAAAAGATCCGAGCCCAGCTCAATGAGAACCTGACCCTTTTTGATCCGCTGCCCTTCCTCAAAGCGCACCACTTCAACCAGTCCGCTCAATTCAGAGGCCACGTCGGAGACCTCCTGAAAGAAAACGGTACCGATAAATTCCGCCTGGGGTGCAACTATCCCGGCTTTAACCGTCGCGACAGACACATTTGCCGGCGGCGGCCCTTTTGGTTTTTCCTGGCCCCAGAGGGGCGAAAGAAAGCAGCCCATCATCAGACCGAATAAACACAAAAAGAGGCGGGATCGTTTTAATCTGCCGGACATGCCAGTCTCCGTATAAATGCCGCACGCTTGGGTTGACCGGTGATGTTGCAATTGAAAAGGTGCGAAAAAACAATTAATAGAACCGGTTGTTTATAGATAACATAAGCCTATTTGCAGGTATGACAAGACGGCAGGTTACCACGAAGGGACCTTCAACTGCAACAATGAGACTTAAAACCTAACAGATGCTTTATACAGCCGGCGGGGGAAGACGTCGAATAGAACCGTTTTAGCGAAAATGCACCTGAAGAATTTTGCGGTTAGAATAAATGGGCAACATCCTGGATAATTTTTTTGATTTCTTCTCCAATTCCGACCAGGATGTCCGGATCCATTTCCAGAAATTTTGCCGAATCCAGCTCCTTTAAATCCACTTCATCATCAAAGAGGCTGTAGCCGATGGTGCGGGTCAGCATGTTGGCCAGATGGATCACCAGAATTTCCTTTTCGGTTTCCGGTGTCAACTCATGACCTTCATGCAGGGTGACGACTTTTATGAAGACATCGTCAAAGCCCCAGCGTCGCAGCAAAACCCCACCGATACTCAGATGACCCTGTTGGATATTGGCCTGAACGACATCGAAACTAGTGTTTTTTATTTGGGATATCCCTGTAAACGCTTTCAACAGCAAGCTCTTGCCGATATCGTGCACCAGGCCCATCAGGAAAAATTTTTCCGAATCATCCAGCTTTAAATGTTCGGCGATGAGCTTCGAACCGTAGGCACAGGCCAGTGAATGCACCCAGAGTTTATCCATTAAGATTCTGAACCGAACGCGATCGGTTTCATACATACTTTTATTGGCAATTGCGATGACAATGTTGAGGGTTTCCTTCAGGCCCATCCGCGGAATCGCCTCTCTGACGTTGCTAATTTCCTGTATTCCGCGATAAACCGGGCTGTTGGCAATTGATATCAAGCGCAATGAAATTACCGGATCTTTTTTGATCACGGCAGCGACATGATCAGCATTTGAGTTTATCCGCTTGATAACCGACTGCACATCACGGACGACCTGGGGCATTACCGGCGGCGTAATTTTGCCGGCGGAAAAATCTTGAATAATCTTGGTAAATATTTCTCTGATGGAGGCATTTGCTTTTTTCAACAGAAAATCTTTGGATTCACAGGAGTTTGATTCAACAAACTGAGCAAATTGATCCATCAGGTTGCTGTCAAACAGCTTGCCGGCACCCTTTTTGATTTCGGAAACCGCTTCTTCAGTACTGAGAGCGGGCGCTTTGGAAACCGGGAAAGTCAAGGTATCAAGCTCATTGAAAATATAAATGATCCGGGCACCCAACGGAATTTCGTCACCGCTCAAGCCGTCGGGGTATCCGCTGCCGTCAATGGCTTCATGATGGTGACGGATCATGGGCAGCATGTCTTTGAACGTGCTCAAATTGGAAAGAATTTTTTCACCAACGCCGGGGTGTTTTCTCATCTGGACTTTTTTATCATCGGTTCTCTTTTCAGGTTCTCTCAGAAGTGTGTCCGCGAAAAAAATCAAACCAAAATCATGCAGCAAACCGGCAAAGTAGAGGTTAAAAATTTCGTCCTCTTTGAAAAGTTTAAATTCTTCGCAGAAATTGGCGCAGTTGTTTGCCACGCGTTTGGAATGATTTCTCAGCAATGGATCCTTTTCCTCAATGATCGCATCCAGCAATTGCACCAGCTCAAGCAGCCATTCTTTGAATTCAGATTCTGATTTGGGCATTGAGAATGCAGCCATCTATGATTCCTCATCGAAACTCTGATCGATTGCGGTTTAATGAAGCAGCAGATAAATCGTCGCTGCAAATACTTATAGCATAGCATTTTAAGGATAAGATATCTATAGTATCTGCATGCAGGCTTACCAATCAAATAGGAATTGACACTCAAATATCTTTTCCATATGATCGCTTTATTAAAACCGGGAGCTGATCTTCATTTTAAATTACAGCCCCATATAGACTTTTACTGCTACGATTATACATAACGCCAAAAATAGTTACACATTATAAAAGTCCACCACGAAGTTCACGAACCCGCCCGCCTCGCCTGCCCTCGGCTATGAGCTCGGGCCGAATGGAGCGGCTCGCGATGGCGGCCGGGGGGACAGGAAGAAAAACGCATTAAAAAAGAAATTATCTGATCTTTGTGTTCTTCGTGGTTAATGCAAAAGGTAACGAGATCATGGATCTAGCCGCAGCCTGGAATGCCGAATTCATCGATGAGCAATACAAACGGTGGAAAGCGGATCCTGCCCGTGTTTCACGCGACTGGCGCTTTTTTTTTGAAGGATTTGAGCTGGCGGCATCCGGAGCACCTGAAACCGCTGAAGGCTTTGATGAGGAACAGCTGTTAAGGCAATCAAGGGTCGAGTCGCTTATTTATCGTTACCGGGATCTCGGGCATCTGCTGGCATGTCTGGATCCCCTGGCGGTATGCCCGACCGAGCATCCCCTGCTGACGCTGGAAGCCTTTAATTTAACCCCGCAAGATCTGGACCGGGAATTTTTTACCCGCCGCTTTGCAGCATCCCGGCACGCCCCGCTAAAAGAAATTATTCAGGCGCTTAAAGAGACCTACTGCCGCTCCATCGGTGTGGAATTCATGCACCTGCAGGATCCTTCAGAGCGCCGCTGGCTGCTGGATCGCATGGAACCGATTCGCAACCGGCCCAATTTGAAGCCGGATGCCAGACGCCGCATATTAAACAAACTTGTCAGGGCTGCTCTTTTTGAACAATTTTTGAATAAAAAATACATCGGCGTCACGCGTTTTTCCTTGGAAGGGGGAGATGCCCTGATCGCAGCACTGGATTTTTTAATTCAACATCTGGTCGAATCCGGCGGCAAAGAAATTATTTTAGGTATGGCACACCGGGGACGGTTAAATGTTCAGGCCAACATACTTCAAAGGTCCTATGAAGATATATTCAGCGAGTTTGAAAGCTGCTACAATCCCCAGGAGATCGTCGGCGCCGGTGATGTAAAATACCACAACGGGTATCTAGCCGACCTTAAAACTGATGATAATCAACGGCTGCGCATGTTTTTAATGAACAATCCGAGCCATCTCGAAGCAATTGACCCGGTGGTGGAGGGATTTACCCGCGCCCGGCAGGATCTAATCGGGGATGGCAGCGGTGCGCAGGTCCTGCCGCTTTTAATCCACGGCGATGCCGCATTTGCCGGACAGGGTATTGTCGCTGAAACCTTGAATATGTCGCAACTGGAAGGATATAAAACCGGCGGCACGATTCATATTATAATCAATAATCAAATCGGTTATACTACCCTTCCCGAAAATGCGCGCTCCACCCGATACTCCACCGATATTGCCAAGATGCTGATGGTGCCCATCTTTCATGTGCACGGAGAAAACCCGGAAGCCGTTTTGCATGTTAGCCGGCTGGCTGCCGACTACCGCCTGGAATTTGGTAAAGACGTGGTGATCGATTTGGTCTGCTACCGCCGATACGGGCATAATGAAGGCGATGAACCCTACTTTACCCAACCCCGGATGTATGACCGCATCCGCCAGCGACCCTCGTTACATCAGCTCTACGCAGACCAGTTGATATCCGAAGGTATCGTCGGCCAGGATGATATTGACAAGATGACTGCAGCCATCAACAGCCAGTTGGACCGGGCCTATGCAAACGTTCACGGCAGTGAATGCCCCTTTCCCGAGTCCCGGTTCTATGAAGAATGGGAGGGCATCAGCGCTGCCTACACCCACGACCCGGTTGCGACCGGCGTCGCTAAGGACGTTCTTACTTTGCTCGCTAAAAAATTGAATACGGTTCCAGCCGATTTTGCCATGAACCCGAAACTGCAGCGCCTGTTAAAAAAACGACTGGAATCGGTTGAACAGGGTGAAGGCATTGACTGGGCCAATGCCGAAGCGCTGGCCTTTGCATCCCTGCTGAAAGAAGGCTTTTCCATCCGTCTGAGCGGTCAGGATAGCGGCCGTGGTACATTCAGCCAGCGCCACAGCACGCTGGTCGACATCCAGAATGAAAAGCGGTACCTCCCCTTAAATACAATTGATGACGATCAGGCCCGGTTTTATGTTTATGACAGCCTGTTGTCGGAAGCCGGCGTACTCGGTTTCGAATATGGCTATTCATTGGCTCGGCCCGATAGCCTGGTTCTCTGGGAAGCCCAGTTCGGCGATTTTGTCAACAACGCTCAGGCGGTGATCGATCTGTTTATCGCCAGCGGTGAATCCAAATGGCAGCGACTCAGTGGCCTGGTTTTACTGCTGCCTCACGGTTATGAAGGCATGGGCCCTGAGCACTCCAGTGCCCGTCTTGAGCGATTCCTGCAATTGTGCGCCGCTGACAACAGCCAGGTGAGCAATCCGACCACACCGGCGCAATATTTCCATTTGTTGCGGCGTCAGGTTAAAACGCGGTTTCGCAAGCCCCTTATTATCATGACGCCCAAAAGCCTGTTGCGCCACCCTCTGGCGGTTTCAAAAATTGATGACTTGTCCGGGGGCCATTTCCAGCCCGTGCTGGATGATCCCGGCAGCTCCAAGCAGGCGACAACTGTTTTGGTATGCAGCGGAAAGATCTTTTATGAACTGTTTCAAGGCCGCAACGAATTAGAAAAAACAGGGGTTGCCATCGTCCGGCTTGAGCAGTTCTATCCGTTTCCGAACTCCCAGATAAAAAAGCTTATCCAAAAATATCGTCAGGCCAAGAAATGGTTTTGGGTCCAGGAGGAACCGCAAAACATGGGCGGGTGGCAATTTGTACAGCCGCGCTTAAATGCCGCTTCCGGCAAAGCATTCAGCTATATCGGAAGAAAAACGGCTTCCAGTCCGGCTACCGGCTTTCCCAACTTAAGCAAATTAGAACAACAGGCAATCGTCAAGCAGGCCTTAGGACCGCCTGCAATCCGCAAAGGCAAGGCGGCCGTCGGTTAATTTAAGAGCTGCTGGTTGCTGGCCTCAAATAGGTGTCAGGTTTCAGTGTTCAGGTGTCAGGAAAAAGTAGGTGTCAGGTGTCAGGTGTCAGTCGTCCGGTTCATAGGTTCAACGTTCAAAGGTTCAGAGGTTAGATAACAGAAGACAGATGTCAGAGGTCAGAAGACAGAACCCTTGAACCCCTGAACCCAGAACCCTGAACCAAATGACGTTAAACCGAATTAAAGTACAGCTGATAAATTGTTGTAAACGAAAAAGAGGCTATTATGATAGTTGAGGTAAAGGTCCCCAGCGTGGGCGAATCCGTAACAGAAGCCTTACTCGCTCAGTGGTTCAAAAACGATGGCGATACGGTTAAAAAAGATGAGCCGCTTTTTGTCATCGAAACCGATAAAGTCACCTTAGAGGTTGTTTCCGAGGCCGCGGGCGTGCTCTCCATTAAGGTTCAGGAAGGCGAAACGGTCGCTATCGGCACGGTGGTCGGCAGTATTGATATTGAGGCTGCGCCAAAACCCGCTGAAGCGCCTCCGGCTCCAAAAGCACCTGTAATAAAAAAAGAACAACCCCAAGCCGTTCCGCCCGAGGAACCGCAGGAACCGGTCTTGGAACCACCCGCACCGCCAACGGTGGAACCGGTATCGCTGCATCCGGAATCCGCTCCGACCCAGTCGTCTTTGGATTCGGATGCCCTGGCGCCGTCTGTGCGCCGACTGGTCGCTGAAAAAAATTTGGATCCGTCACAGATTACCGGAACCGGTCCTGATGGACGCATCACCAAGGGGGACGTTGTTTTATTTCTGGAAGGGATGCAGGTAGCGGCAAGACCACCGGAGCCGGCTTCAGATGTTGACACGGTTCAAAGACCCGTTGAAACACCGCTGCAGCCGGCCGCTGAAAAAACACAACCCGTCGAAGAACGGATCACGCGCAAACCGATGAGCCCGATCCGTCAGCGAATTGCCTCTCATCTACTGAAAGCCAAGCAAAACACCGCCATGCTGACCACCTTTAACGATATCGATATGACACGGGTGCAATCACTGCGGGCTCAGTTCAAAGACAGCTTTAAGGAAAAGTACGACATCTCGCTGGGCATGATGTCCTTTTTTATCAAGGCCTGCGTGGAAGCGTTGAAGGAATTTCCCGAAGTTAACGCATATATCGATGATAAAGACATCGTCTACCATCATTATTATCATATCGGCGTTGCCATCGGGTCGGAAAAGGGATTGGTGGTTCCCGTCATCCGTCATGCCGCCCAGCTTAACTTCGCCGAACTGGAACAGGCCATTGTCGATTTTGTCAACAAAATTAAAGAAAATCGCCTGGAACTGTCCGATCTCGAAGGCGGCACGTTTACCATCAGCAACGGCGGCGTTTTCGGTTCGCTGCTGAGCACACCGATATTAAATATGCCCCAGAGCGGAATTCTCGGGATGCACCGCATCGAAAAGCGGCCCGTGGCGATTGAGGATCAGATGGTTATCCGGCCCATGATGTATGTTGCGCTCAGTTACGATCACCGCATCATTGACGGCCGTGAAGCCGTCACCTTTCTCAAACGCATCAAAGAATGTATCGAAAACCCGGAACGCATGATGATGGAGGTTTAGTTATGGCCCCAAACAGCACCTATGATGTGATCATTGTCGGCAGTGGACCTGGAGGCTATGTGGCCGCCGCGCGCGCCGCCCAGCTGGGTTTGAAGGTTGCCTGTATTGAAAAAGCGCCTCGCCTGGGAGGCGTTTGTCTCAATGATGGCTGCATCCCCAGTAAAGCCCTGCTGGACTCAAGTGAATATCTCCAGCTCGCCAAAAACCAGTTTGCCGATCACGGCATCAAAACCGGCCGCATCAGCCTCGATCTGGCGGTGATGATGGCTCGCAAAGAAAAAGTGGTTCAGGACCTGACTGAAAATGTCAAAAAGCTACTTGAGGGCAATAAAGTGGAAATCATTCAGGGCACGGCCCGACTGGCCGCAGCCGATCAGATCACGGTCGAATCCGATTCGGGTTCGTCCAAAAAAAAGCAACGCACCACCCTATCAGCCAAGGCCATTATTCTGGCCACCGGCAGTGAAACCGTGCCTTTGCCGGATCTGCCCTTTGACGGTCATCAGATTATCAGCTCGACCGAGGCCTTAAAATTGGACGCCGTACCCAAACACCTGGGTATCGTGGGCGGCGGCTATATCGGGCTGGAGCTGGGGTCGGTCTGGCTGCGGCTGGGTGCCAGAGTGAGTCTGTTTGAAATGCTGCCCAAAATCGCCACTGGACTGGACGGCCAGGTAGGACGCAAACTGCAGCGGGTTCTCAAGCGCCAGGGGTTTAAATTTTTTATGAATTCGAAAGTCACCAGCGCAAAAACGTTAACCAAAAACATTAAGGTCGAACTGGAAGCCAAAGGCAAAAAGGAAACGCTAACCTGCGACAAGTTGCTGGTGTGCGTCGGGCGGCGCCCCTTAACCCGTGATCTGGGCCTGGACCCGGTGGGTGTGGAAACCGATCCGGATACCGGACGTGTAAAAGTCGATAGCGCTTATCGGACCCATGTCCCTTCGATTTATGCCATCGGCGATCTGATTCCCGGACCCATGCTGGCACACAAGGCCTCGGCAGAAGGTATCGCCGTGGCAGAAATCATTGCCGGGCGTCCCGGTGAGGTCAATTACGATGCCATTCCATCGATCATTTATACCTGGCCCGAGGTGGCCAGTGTCGGGCTGACCGAGGAACAGGTCAAAGAGCGCAATATCCCGTACTGTTCGGGAACTTATCCGTTCACCGGCGCGGGACGGGCCCGCTGTATGGGAGAGACAGAGGGGTTTGTCAAGGTCCTGGCCCACGAAAAAACCGATCGGGTTTTAGGGGTGCACATCATCGGGCCACGGGCCGCGGATATGATTGCCGAGAGCGTGCTGGCTGTTGAGTTCGGGGCCAGTTCGGAAGATATTGCCCGCACCGTGCACGGCCATCCAACCTTTGCCGAGGCCCTGCAGGAAGCCGCCATGGCGGTTCAAAAGTGTTCGATCTACGCCTCATAGGCCTTCAATATGATAAAAGTGCGTTCGCTTTATCCCGTCTAGCCCCCCTCACGCCTTATTGCTGCAAGTATTTAAGCAGAGCGCATGGCGCATAGAGCAAAGCGTTTGATTAAAAAGAAGTAACTTTCCATTTGTTCACGCTATGCGCTATGCGCTTTGCGCTTGGCCCTTTGCCATTTGGCAACCTCTATCGAAGCGCGTTTGAGAAAATTTGATAACTTCTAGTCATCTTTAAAAAGGTCCGTGCTAATATAGCGCTCCGCCTGACTGGGGATGATGACC
>CBDUUO010000088.1:0-9413 GCA_965370395.1 uncultured bacterium | reverse complement strand
CGCCATGCCGTACCGATGATGTCATCCAGATCCGCATATTGCGGTTGCCAGCCCAGCTCTTTGACGGCTTTTTCATTGGACGCGATCAGCACCGGCGGATCGCCCGGCCTTCGATCGGAGTTTTCTACGGCAATATTTTTCCCGGTGATTTTCCGGGCGCGCTCGATGACTTCCAGCACAGAAACCCCCTGACCGTTTCCAAGATTGTAGACGCTGCTGCCCGCTCCCCCCGTTAATCGCTGCAGGGCCAGGATATGGGCCTGGGCCAGGTCGGTAACGTGAATGTAATCCCGGATGCAGCTGCCGTCGGGTGTCCCATAATCGGTGCCAAATACCTTAATCGCTTTGCGTTTCCCGACGGCGGCATCGAGCACCAGCGGAATTAAATGGGTCTCGGGATCATGGTCTTCGCCGACTTCCGCATCCGGATCTGCACCCGCGGCATTAAAATAACGCAGGCTGATATATTTCAGGCCGTAAGCAGCGTGATAGTCTGACAGGATTTCTTCAATCATGCGTTTGGTCTTACCATAGGGATTGATGGGGTTTAGCGGATGGTCTTCGTCAATGGGTATTTTTTCAGGATCGCCGTAAGTCGCACAGGTTGAAGAAAACACCAAGTATTTGATGTTATTTTCCAAGACGGCATGCAGCAGCTGGATCGTGTTGCGCAGGTTATTTTCATAGTACTTTAAGGGATCTTCAACCGATTCTCCCACATAAGCGTAAGCCGCAAAGTGCATAACGGCATCGATTTTATACTGACTGAGGCATTCTTTTAAATGCGCCGGATCGCCCACATCGCCTTGAAAGAATTCGCCCCACCTGACAAAATTTTTATGCCCGTATACCAGGTTATCGATTGTTATCGGGTGAAACCCCTTTTTGGACAGCTCTTTGCAGCAATGGGAACCGATATACCCGGCACCGCCGGTGACCAATATGTTCATAGAGTAATCCTTAAAAGTGACTAAATTGATCTAAAGTGATCTAAAGTGCCTAAAATTATTGTAACACAGATAGTTATGAAGTGCTTTTTCCGATAGATGTAAATAAAGCAAGTAGTTCGCTGCTTTCGTCATAATCGGATTTTAATTCTTTCCATGAAAGCCAACCTATTTCCGCTATTACTTCTAACCAAAATTGGGTCTCATTGGCCTCACCTTCACAGATCCTTATTTTATTTCTGAAATCGGCCTTACTCCTGGCCCGATTAGCTTCTCTGTAGTTGGCCCCAACGGAAGATCCTGCTTTTGTAATTTGAGTTCTTACAACTCTAGCTTCCGGGGTGTTAGGCAATTTGGCAGATAATATGATGATTTGAACGGCGAATTTTCGAGTCCGCTTCTCAAGCTCCTTGGAGAACTCCTTGTTATCCATAACTTTAGCTCACTTTAGTCACTTCCAACTTTAGTCACTTTTCTATACTAGATAAAACCTTTTTTCTGCAGCACGAGTATGATCTGGTGGGCAGCCTCATCCGGTGTCATATTGGTGGTATCGATACGTACCTCGCAATTTTCAGGTACTTCGTAAGGATCGTCGACGCCGGTGTAGCCTTTGATCAGGCCGGCCCTGGCCTTGGCATACATGCCTTTGCGGTCCCGCTTTTCACACACTTCAATGGGTGTGGACACATGCACCTCGATAAAGCCGCCATAACCTTCGATCGTTTTACGTATTTCCTTGCGGGTGGACGCATAAGGTGCAATCGGGGCGCAAACGGCAATGCCGCGGTTTTTAGTAATCTCGCTGGCAACAAAACCGATGCGCCGGACGTTAATATCCCGGTGCTCTTTGGAAAAGGTCAGCTCGCTGGACAAATTGTGCCGCACGATGTCGCCGTCCAGCAGGGTTACCGGACGATCCCCCATTTCCAGGAAACGCGCATAGAGCACTTTGGCAATGGTGGATTTTCCGGCACCGGAAAGGCCGGTCAGAAAAACCGTGAATCCCTGTATGCGCGGCGGCGGATAAGCCTTTTGAAGTTCTTCGACAACTTCGGGAAATGTGGCCCAATCCGGTATTTTGCGGCCGGTACGGATGCGCTCTCGAATATCCGAGCCGGAGAGCGAAATAAACTGCGTGTCCTCCGGTACCTGATCGGCACAGCGGAATTCATCTTCAAAGGGCAGATAGACCATCTCGCTAAAAGGCACGACCGTTAAACCGATCTCTTTGCTGTGTTCTTCGGTCAGTTTGCAGGCTTCGTCACTTTTATAATAAGGATTGCCGTTGCAATCGAGGCCGGGACCGGCATGATCGCGGCCGGTGATAAAATGGGTACAGCCATAATTTTTAGCAACGATGGCATGCAGCAGAGCTTCCCGGGGGCCGGACATGCGCGTGGCCAGAGGCAGCAGGTTCAGCATAAAGGTATCCGGCGGGTAATGCTCCGCAACCCGACGATAGCATCGCACCCGGGTGAAGTGATCAAAATCGCCGGGCTTGGTCATACCGGCAATCGGCAGCAGCAAAAGATTGGCATTGGCATCGCGCATGGCATTCATGGTCATTTCAAACTGGGGGCGGTGAATCGGGTTGCGGGTCATAAATGCCGCCATGCGCTTCCAGCCGAATTTTTTGAAATTCGAGCGAATTTCAATCGGAGTCATGCGAAGCTGCTTAAAATCAGAATGCAGCGGCGGGCTTAAAACTTCAAGCTTGCCGCCGATGTAGTAATCGCCGGCGGCGTTATATAGATAATCGGTTCCCGGATGGGTTTGATCAAGCGTGCCAAAGATCAGCCTGGCCTCCTTTTCGCGCTCGACCGGCCAGATATCTTCGATATGCATAACCGCAAGCAGATAACCTTCCGGATCCCGCAGGGCGACCGACTGACCGGCCTCAAGACTGCGGGCCTGAAGCTCGCCAACATCCATGCAAATCGGAATCGGCCACAGGACATCGTTCTGAAGCCGCATGCGGTCGAGGACGGATTCGTAATCGGAGCGGGTCATAAACCCTTTTAGCGGCGAAAATGCACCGGTCGCCAGCAATTCCAAATCGCACATTTGCCGTTCGTTTAAGGTAATATCCGGCAGATTGAGGGCAATCTCCTTGAGCAGACGAGCACGCTCCTCATCCACGAGCAGATCAACCAGTTCACTGCCGTGAGGTGTCACCCGGTTATTGGCATTCATTCTTAAATCCTCCTAACATACATAAAACCCCAATTGATCGTAAACAAAGGGTAGAATTTCCGATTCGACCGTTGAACGCGCTTTTATATGACGAAATCTGCCGCCAGGGCAAGAATTAAAATCGTATGAGCAAGTTTTTGATCCTAATTTCGGTTAATTTTTAAGTATAACAAATTTCTTCTAATAAATACAGAGGTTAATAATGGGGTCGGTTCAGGTACAATCAGGTGTCAGGTGTCAGGTGTCGGGTATAGGGTGTCAGGAATTCGGAAGTTGGAATGCGGAATGCGGAAAATAAGAAAAGGCGCAGGCCGGATGCATGCGATCGAATCTGATTCTTTGCGGTAGTTGCCGCCGGCTTGTCGGGGCGTAGTTATAACGAAGCCTGAAGTACCACGAAGGCGGAAGCTCAAAGAGCTAAAGCGGCTGTTCCGCCGACGGATCAGGTTTCCGATGACAGAGGCCGGAAAACAGAAGCCAGATCCCAAGAATCCCAGAGCCTTTAAACTACGCTCTGGCCCTCTTGCTTTTCCTGACACCTGAAACCTGAACACTGAAACCTAATTTTTCTGACACCTGAACGCTGAACCCTGAACCCGAGAATTCTACCGGTAAAATTCTTCCTAGAAAGGTGGCAAAATGCAATGCGCCGGGATTTAAAAATGGCCTTAGCAACCGGAATGTAATTCCAATCCTGATTCTGTAATTAAAAAAATCAAAAACCGGCCGGGCGTATATCGCGAATTGTAACTGCGTTTTGCTCACCGGCCAGGCGCTGGGCCTGATCCGGTTAAAAATAGTGTTCCTCACCCGGCTGCCGCGGCGCCTTCATTGGCGGGGGTTGGATGAAAATGACTAGGTTAAATAAATCTACGATACCCGCTGAATCCATTCTGTTACTAATGAGGGAGATTCAGTCCATAACGTGTGTTTTACATTCGTGCTTTAAATCATACGGACTAGTTATACAAAATCATAATTTTCGATCTTGTATAAGTAATAAAAAATTTCGAACTGAGAGATTATTGAAAATTTTTTGTAAATTTTTATAAAAAATATATTCGATCTAATCCCCTAAAATTTAACGGCATCTTGATTCTTCCGAATTCACATTTTCATCTGCTGGATCTCATTTCAACTTTTAAAATCTGGATTGGCACCTGTTTTGCTCTATTCAACACAAAGTTTAGCCACCCCGGTGAAATTTTTTAAGATTTAACTGGGGTAATTTGCCGATTTATTTTTTTATTTTTATTATATTAATCTGTGTAATCTGCGTAATCTGCGGATAAAAAAAGGCTCGAAAAGGCAAACCATTCGAAAGGGTGGGACGCAAAGCCACTGGCCTTAATCCTGGGGGAAGGAAAGGCAGCAGGGTTGCCGGGCGAGAACACCGGTCGTCGCGAGATGCTATGACGCGGCGCCGGGGCGGCACTTCTTTTGAGTGCATCTCGGTCGGTATTGGATGTATCTTAACGGAGGTGTTGTTGTGAATGGTTTGGTAATCAATACGAATAAAATTTTAAAGTATCTTGGATATCGTTCTCGTCAATCATTTTCTCTAACGAACTGGTTCAGGGTTCAGGATTCAAGGTTCAGGGTTTGCAATTCAGAATTCAGAGTAAACCCTTTCTTTAAAATACAATCATCATCTCAAAAAGCTCAGTCCTCAGTCCTTAGTCCTCGTTACTTTTTTCTACTTTTAATCCCCTTGCTTTTTGCTCTATGCGCCTTGCCGTTACCTGCAGCGTATGCGGCATCTGTCGAACTCGAATGGGACCCCAATACGGAACCCGAGCTGGCCGGTTATAAGATTTACTGGGGCACATCCAGCGGCAATTATAGTTCCAGCAAAGATGTGGCAAAGACTACCATCTACACCATTAGCGGGCTGGATGAAGGCAAGACCTATTTTTTTGCCGCCACCGCCTATGACGGCAGCAAAAACGAGAGCGGTTATTCCAATCAAGTATCCTTTACGGTGCCGTTTAGCGACTCTGATGGTGACGGGGTTCCGGATTATCAGGATGCATTCCCTTCGAATCCGGCAGAGACCATTGATACCGACGGTGACGGTATCGGCAACAATGCCGATACAGATGATGACGGCGACAAAATGCCGGATACCTGGGAAAACCGGTATGGCTTTGATCCGCTGAAAGATGATGCCTCCGGGGATGAAGACGGCGACGGCCTCAGCAATCTGAATGAATACCTTGCCGGCACCGATCCGGTGGTCCCCCAGGACAACCTTGAACCGGATGCCCCCAGCCTGGCGGCCCCGGCCAATCAGCAGACGGCGGAATTAACCCCGGTGCTCAAAACCGATAACTTCTTTGACCCCAATTCCGGTGATTTCCATTCCGCAACCCAGTGGCAGATTCACAGGGAATCCGACAATGTCTGCGTCTTCGATATCACCAGTGAATATTCTCTGACCCAGCTGCAGGTGCCGAAGCTGATTTTAGATGATGACGAAAACTATATCTGGCAGGCCCGGCATTATGACAACCACGGCACGCCATCTCAATGGTCCGGCAGCAGCTCTTTTGCCACCCAGATCAACCCCGACGACACCAACAGCAACGGAATCCCCGATGAGCAGGAGATAACAACGCCTTCGGACCTTGACGGGGACGGCAACTGGGATTCTGATCAAAACACAATCAAATGCGTAAAAACCGACGAAGGCAAATCCCTGGGCATCAGTTTCAAAGGCTCCAGCACGGTTGTCGGAATCGAGTCCATATCAGCGGAAACCGAAAACGGCACCAATACCTATGCCAGTGCGGCCAGCAGTCCGGACTATTTCCCGTTTGGATTGATCAATTTTAAATTAATCATGGATCAACCCGGTGATCCGGCTGAAATCACCATCTATTTTTCCGAGCCGGCGCCGGAAGGCGGCCGCTGGTTTAAATATGACCCCATCGAGGCTACCTGGACCGATTACAGCACCCAGACCGATTTCAGCCAGGACCGGTACTCCGTAACCCTGTATCTTGAAGATGGCGGAGATGGAGATGCAGACGGTATTGCAAACGGAATCATTGTCGATCCATCCGGAGTCGGCGTTTCGTCTTCCTCGATCGGATCCGGCGCTGCCGAAGGGGTTGCCGATGGCGTTACCTGTTTTATCTCCACTGCGTCTTCCCCGGGCGGGGTAAAACAGGCCGGCCCGGTCTGGAATGAAATCCGCGGCCGGGAGCTGGCGATTATGCTGGTGCTGTTGGCGCTGCTGAAAGGGATGACGATCGTCTTGAGGCGGATCAAACAGCGGCGGGAAGAAATCCAGCGCCGCTATGAGATGTATCATGAGTGCGGCACCCGATTCACCGCCAAGGATTTAATGAGCAAAGGTTAATGTCTATTCTTATATTTTGACAGGATTTACAGGATTGACTGGATCCTGTCTAATAAATAAAAAGCACAAGGTGCGCGGTACAAAGCCGAAAGTCTAACGGAGGAGAAAGGCGGTTCGAAAATGAACCGCCTTTTCGTTTTTCATCTTGACAAAAAACAAAAAAGGCGCTACTTTTTATTTAAAGTGACTACTTTAAAGGTGGCAATATGATTTCAACAGGAATAAAAGAATTTAAAAATAAATTGAGCCATTATCTTACTTTCGTCAAAAAAGGAGAGGATGTCCTGATAACTGATAGAGGCAAGGTTGTGGCGCGCGTTATAAAAGAAAATTCTTCAGAAACAACCCTGAGACAATCTCTTCAAACATTAATAATGAGAGGGCTGATTATATTTCCGAACAAGCAGCTAAATAAGGACATACCCGATCCGATGGTTGTCCCGGGCAAACCGATATCAGAAATGGTTAAAGAAGACCGCAGATGATCCTGTATTTGGATACAAGTGCGCTTGTGAAAAAATATTTCAGGGAACCCGGCTCCGACGAAGTTATTTTTGAATGGAAACGATCAATGGCCGTGGCCACATCAAGTATTGCCTACGCTGAAGCATCGGCCAGTTTTCATAGAAAAAAAAGAGAAGCAAAAATAAAAACGACTGTTTTTGGTAAAATTCTGCGGAATTTTCATGATGACTGGAGCAGTTTCATATGTGTGGAAGTCAACAATGAAATAAACGCTAAAATCGATACGCTTGTTGAACGCCACCCGCTCCGCGGATTTGATGCCATTCACCTGGCTTCCGCCCTCATCCTGCACGAAACCGCCTCGGAAGAATTTTTATTCGGCTGCTATGATCAAAGGCTTCTTAAAGCAGCCGCATCCGAAGGACTGAAAACACTTCCGTCAATATAACAAGGCGCAAAAAAAGCGCCTTGTTCAATCTGCGTAAAATCAAAAAACCAACAAACCCGATTAACCCAATTAAGGCAGCTGATCCGAATTCCGCGCCTCCGGCGGCGGAATTGATAAAACAATTGGCGTTGATGAAGACATGGGTGCCGTCTGTGCGGTCATTTTCGCCTTCCTTTGAGGTACCATCAAAGGCTGCAAACACAACAGCCTGGGTTCCTGAAAAATGGTAAACCTGCACTTCGATCAGCGCCGGACGGGTTTCCGCGTGATTGACCCTGGAGCCGGGCACCATCCACCCTTCCCCGTCGGAAAGGACATTGCCGTCGGCATCCGCGGCAGGCAGCCATTGGGTGCCGTCGTGATAGGCCAGGCCCGCGGCGGTGATATCCACATCATCTGCTACTGGTATAAACAGTTTGACCGGGGCATCAAAAACGGTATGCGGTATTAGGTTAACCGGCAGGCCCGCCGCCTGGATCCCGGCCAGGTTTATCTCCTCGATTCCATCCAAAGACCCGAATGCCGGTGTCAGCGTCTCCCGGCTGCTGTAAACCACCTTTGCACCGGAAAGCTCACCGTCTATGATTTCGATGCCGGCATCATAGGGATCGCCGGAATCTGGATCGATCATGTAAAATTCATCGGTTTTCGGAAGGTTTTGCCTGGAAGCCGCCTTGCGGGCACGGGTTTCAATTTTAAATTCGAAAGGGGGCGGCTGCAAAATGTTGTTTTGAATATCCCGAACCTCTACCTTTATATCGATAACCGCATCCAAAGGGTAGCTCATCGGGATATCAGCCTCCAGGGAACGATCATAAACCGCCCACAAATAGGTAACCTCTTCATCCGGATCTTCATCGAGTTTTACCGTCCGAACGGTATCGGATCTCAGATCACGTACATAGGGCAGGTGCAGACCGTCATCGATGGTAAACCGGATGGCATCCGGCGCAAGGGTATCGATTCCATGAGCCGAGCGGATCAGGACGGCAAAGCCGGTCTCATCCGGCACCCGGGCAAAGTTTACGATACCGGCATCGTCCCGGGGAATGGAATCGCGAATCTCGATGGGGGCGGACAGCACCGCAAACGGATGGCTGCGCGCCAGGTACTCCTGATAATTTGAAAAGCCGTCGCCGTCATCATCCGACTGCGCGTCGGCCATCACCGGATCTAAACCGTGTTCGGCCTCCCAGCTGTCGGCCATGCGGTCGCCGTCGGCGTCGTTGATGGTCAGGGGCGTCGATTCTACCCTATTGCCGGCTGCATCCGTTATGCCGCTGAGGGCCAGGGTAACGATTTCATGCGCCGGAATCGATTTCATCGAAAGCCGATAACTGAAGTCATCGATCCGGGCAATATCATCCGCCCCGCCCAGGGTTTTAAAATTCAGCGACGGGCTGAAACGGTAGTTTTCCTCCTGCCCGGCATTTTTCAGGTTGGATTCATTGAAGATAGTGGAGATGGATTCTGCTTCGATTGCCGCTCCGGTTATTTTAGGGGGCGTCATATCAAAGGTTCCGGTCAGCGGAACCGACCGCAGGCCTTCCTGAAAAGCCAGGAGGGTCACCGGGCCTTCGATCTGGTTTGAAAAATCAATTTTAATTGAAAATCGGCCTTCCGTATCGGTGGGGGCGGTTTCCATCAAAATGCCGTTGGCAAATATGGCAACAGCTTTGCCGGCATCAGCCGTTCCGCTGATCAAATAGGCATCAAAATTATACCGGTTGATATAAAAGCCGTTCCGGGGATGGGTGATGCGAACACCGTCGGGCGTGCTGCCGCCCGAGAGCGCGGGAAAGGATAACAGCAGGGACAAGATGCACGGGAGGCCCCATAAAAAACGAATGACCTTCAAACCGTTTTTTAAAACTGAATGAATCATCCCGCCTCCTGATAATTACCGATTCATTGTTTTACATCATTACGTCATTCCAAGTAAAGAACATTCAATAATTGGCTATATATGTGGTTATCAGGTTCAAGGGTTCAG
>CBDUUO010000087.1:0-9419 GCA_965370395.1 uncultured bacterium | reverse complement strand
GCCGGCCGGCTTTGCGAAGATTGCGGAGTTAGCTGCGCAAAAGCTGTAACCCTAAATTCCTCAATTCGCAATTCCCAAATTACAATTTTACACCAAAGGTGTAAAAATTGAATATATCCATTGATCAAATTTATCAGGAAGCTTTACAGGAACTCAAAGCGGCAGCAGACCCTCAGGCGGTCCAGGATATTAGCGTCCGTTATCTGGGGCGCAAAGGAATTATTACTCAATTCTTAAGGAACATTTCAAAACTTCCAGCCGATCAACGCCCGACAGCCGGCAAACAAGCAAACGAAGTTAAGAATCTGCTCGATGCGGCCGTTACAGAGGCGATACAAAACCTCGATGCGGCCGTTAAGACCACCAGGGGAGGGATCGATGTTTCTTTGCCCGGACGACCGGCACCCAGTGGGTCGCTGCATCCCATTACCCAAATTAACCAGCGAATTTGTGATATTTTTAGCGAAATGGGATTTGAAATTGCCGAGGGCCCTGAAGTTGAGCTGGACTATTACAATTTTGAAGCGCTCAATTTCCCCAAGGATCATCCGGCCCGGGACATGCAGGATACGTTTTTTGTTTCAGACAACATTGTTCTCAGAACGCATACCTCTCCCATGCAAATTCGAATCATGGAAAAACAGCCACCGCCGGTCAGAATCATTACGCCCGGCAAGGTCTACCGCTGCGATTCGGATTTGACCCATACGCCCATGTTTCACCAGGTTGAAGGTTTGCTGGTGGATGAGAATATCTCTTTCGGGGACTTAAAAGGTACGCTCACCGCCTTTGTCCATCAGATGTTTGATGAACAGACAAGCCTTCGCTTTCGACCCGGTTTTTTCCCCTTTACCGAACCCAGTGCCGAAGTCGATATCCTGTGTGTCATGTGCCGGGGCAAGGGATGCCGGGTATGTTCGCAAACCGGTTGGCTGGAAATTCTGGGTTCAGGAATGGTGCATCCGGCGCTGTATGAAAACGTTGGATACGATGCCGACCGCTATACCGGTTTTGCCTTTGGGATGGGCGTTGACCGTATCGCCATGCTCAAATACGGAATCGACGACATCCGCAAATTCTTTGAAAATGATATCCGGTTTCTGTCTCAATTTTAGTTTTCGTCCATAAATGGATCTTTTTTCGCTGAGCTTCGTTCTCCGCGTTTTTTCGCCTTCAACGTACTAAAAGTACGCCTCAGACGAAAAACCTTGTGCGGATTCCGGACGGACACTAGATGGGGTTATAAAATCACGTAAGAGGCGCTTTAGATGAAAGTAAGTTTAAGCTGGCTCAAAGATTATGTGCCTATTGAAATGGACCCATTGGACCTGGCGGAAGCCCTGACCATGGTTGGACTCGAAATTGAGTCGGTATCCGAACGCTACCGCTATTTGGAAACGGTCTTTGTCGGTCGAATTGATGCGATCGCCCCCCACCCCAATGCGGATAAATTGCACCTGTGTCAGGTCGATACCGGCCAGGGAAAAATTTCAGTCGTTTGTGGCGCGCCCAATATAAAAACGGGAATGCTTGCAACAATCGCCTTGCCCGGTACCGAATTCCCGGAAGGCTTTGTTCTGGAAAAAAGTGTCATTCGCGGGCAGGCTTCCGAAGGGATGCTTTGCAGTGAAGGCGAATTGGGTCTGGGCGACGATCGCAGCGGGATCATGGTCCTGGATCCATCCCTGTCCGTCGGCGACAAACTGGCGTCGGCATTGGCGCTTTCGGATACCGTTTTTGAAATTGAACTAACCCCCAACCGGCCCGATTGTCTCAGTGTTATCGGGGTCGCCCGCGAAATTGCCGCTATCCAGAAGGTGCGTTTAACATATCCTGACTTCAAACTGGTCGACAAAAGCAATAAAATTTCCGAACGGACATCAATTAAAATCGAGGCCCCGGACCACTGCCCGCGATACGTGGCGCGCCTGCTTGAAGATATTAAAATAAAGTCTTCTCCCTTCTGGCTGCAGGAACGGCTATTATCTGTGGAACAGCGGCCCATTAACAATATCGTGGATGTGACCAATTTTGTGTTAATGGAAACCGGCCAGCCACTGCATGCCTTCGATTTTGACCGTTTGGCGGAAAACAGAATCGTGGTGCGCACAGCCAACAAAGGCGAAACGTTTGTCACCCTGGATCAAAAAGAACGTGTCCTGCACCCTGAGATACTGATGATCTGCGATGGCCAAAAAGCAGTGGCTGTCGGCGGGGTCATGGGGGGACTCAACTCCGAAATTGATGACAGCACCAGCCGGGTGCTGCTGGAAAGTGCTTATTTTAATCCGGTCAGCATCCGCCGGACCTCTAAACGGCTGGGCCTGAGCACCGACGCTTCTCATCGCTTCGAACGCGGGATAGATCCCGCAGGGCAGATTGCGGCCGCAAACCGAGCGTCAAAACTGATGGCCGAGCTTGGCGACGGCCGGTTAATCAGCGGTTTGATAGATGAATACCCCAACCCGCAGTCGGCAAAAAGCCTGAAACTGAGTGTAAAAAACACCCAGCGGTTGCTCGGAACGCAACTGCAGCGCAAGGAGATTGCAAATCTTCTCAAATCCATCGAATTCACCGTTGAGGAAAAGGGCCCTAAAAAAGATGAAGATATCTTAACGGTGACCCTCCCGAGTTTCCGTGTGGATATTTCCAGACCGGAAGACCTCATGGAAGAAGTCGCCCGCCTATCCGGGTATAACCATATCCCGACGACATTTCCGGTAATGCCCGCTACCGGACGATCATCTCACAAAGAAATCGATCTTCGCGACCGGATGCGCCGACTGATAACCGGATTTGGATTCCGCGAAACCATCAACTATAGTTTTATGCATAAACAGACCGGTGACCGGCTGAGATTAAAGCCTGCTGATCCGCGCAGACAGCTGGTGGATATTTTAAATCCGCTGACAGAAGATCAGGCAGCCATGCGCACATCTTTGGTTGCGGGCTTGCTGGAAACGGTGCATTATAATTATTCCCAACAGATTAAAAATTTAAGGATTTTTGAAATCGGCAAAATCTTTATCAATGAAGATCCTCGGCATCTGCCCAGCGAACCTGAAATTCTTGCCGGAATCTGGACCGGGTCCCGCTATGATGCTTCCTGGCATGACCCGGCGGCGGATTGCGACTTTTATGACATCAAAGGTGTGGTCGAAGGCCTGTTAAATGCCTTGCAAATCGACGGGATCCAATTTACCCGATTGCCTGAAAATAAGTGCGCCTATACCAGACCCGGACATACCGCTCAAATTCTGTGCAACGATACACTCTTGGGGCTGGTTGGAGAAATTCATCCGGAAGTCCTTGCGAATTACGACTTAAAACAACCATCGTTTTTATTTGAACTCAATTTTGATCACCTGGTTCCGGTCATCAAAGATACAACACAGTCGAAGCCGATTCCAAAGTTTCCGGCTATTTTTAGAGATATCACCATCATCGTCAACAACGATATTGAAACTCAAAAGATTGTCGTCGAAGCCCAAAATCAGCCGGAAGAACTGGTTGAAAGTTTCAATTTATTGAATGTATTTGAAGGCAAACCGATCGCTGAGGGCAAAATAAGTGTTTCCTTGCGAGTTACGTACCGGTCATCGTACAAAACACTGGAAGATGAAGATGTAACACCCATCCATCAATCAATAGCGGACAGGCTTGTTAAGGCTTTTAATGCCAGCTTACCTGCCTGATCGCCTCAACCAAACCCAGGCGTTAAAAATGCAAAATCCAAAGCCACCCCATCAAGACATACCGGACAAACTTTATTTTCGGATTGGTGAAGTCAGTAAAATTGCCGGACTGCCGACATATGTCCTGAGATTCTGGGAAACCGAATTCTCCCGGATTCGTCCGAAACGAACCTCCTCGGGGCAGCGTTTATATACCCGCGGTGATATCGAGCTGGTTTTAAAAATCAAGCATCTACTCTATGAAAAAAAGTTTACCATCCAGGGAGCCCGCCAACATTTGTCTGCCAGAATCGGCAAAAAAAAGTCCCCCACCAAACAACTGCTGAATGATCTGCATTCGGAACTAAAATCCATAAGAGATCTGCTTGGATAGAAACGCTCCAATTTCATAAATAAGACGCTACTTTATTTATTGAAATATATTGACAACCGGTTGATTTTGTCATAATCATTTAAACTGAAGAGCGGGCATAGCTCAGCTGGTAGAGTACAAGCTTCCCAAGCTTGGTGTCGCGAGTTCGAATCTCGTTGCCCGCTCCAGTTAGGGTTCGTTTCCTTTTCGTTGGTTAGGGTAGGACTTTTTAAGGACTGTGAGATGGAATTAACTGTTACCTTATGGTCGGTGTTATGAACTGATAACTTTTATCACACGAAAGTCAAAGGTCTACCTGGAATTGAGGAAACGGGCGTCAGCCCGTTTTTTGTTTTTTTGGGGGATACAATTAAGCGCTCAGGTGAAAACTAAAAGACGTAAATCCAACACAACCGCTTCGGATAACCGGAACAGACGATCCGGATCCAAAAAGGAGAAGAATATCATCAAGCAGGTCGAGGCACTTGCCGAGCCGCTGTGCGAAAGCGAAGGATTAGAGCTGGTCCATGTTGAATATCAACGCGAACCCGGTGGCAAGATACTTCGCCTGTTTATTGATCGAGCCGGAGGCGTCGCCCTCGATGACTGTATAAATGTGAGTCGCCAGTTGAATGACTTGCTGGATGTGCATCTGTTTGACATCGGTCCTTACAACCTGGAGGTCACATCACCGGGGCCTGAACGACCCTTGTCCAAGCTGCAAGATTATGAACGATTCAAGGGGCGCAAGGCTAAAATAAAAACATTGCAACCCATTAATGATCAGAAAAATTTTACAGGCATTATTTTGGGGGTAGCTGCAGAACAGATAAAATTACTATCAAATGAAAAAACAGTCACCATCCCGTTTGGAGATATTTCCAAAGCGAGGCTGGTCGACGTTGATGGAGAGATCTGATGCAAATTTCAGATATCAAACGTGTCGTTGAACAGGTGAGCCGGGATAAAGGTATCGACCGGGACGTCCTGATCAAAGCCCTGGAGGAGGCCTTAAAATCTGCTGCCCGCAAGAAGTATGGCAGCAAAATGGATATTGAGGTCCAATACAATGAAGACTCCGGCGAAATTGAAGTCTTTCAATTCAAGGATGTTGCCGAGGAGGTGACCGAACCGGCCCTTGAAATCAGCCTCGAAGAAGGACGCAAACTGGATCCGGAATGCGAAATTGGCGACAGCCTCGGTACAAAAATGGACACCTCCACCTTCGGCCGAATAGCGGCTCAGTCGGCCAAACAGGTCATCATTCAGAAAATGAAGGATGCGGAAAAAGATGCCGTTTATGCCAGTTTCATCGATCGCAAAGGTGACACGATCAATGGTATTGTGCAACGCATAGACCGCGGTGACATCATTGTTAATCTGGGTCATACCGAAGGGATTGTGCCTGTTCGCGAACAGGTCCCCAGAGAAACCTATCGGCGCGGTGATCGGATTCGGGCGTACATTTTGGATGTACTGCCTGAATCGCGCGGTCCGCAGATTATCCTCTCACGGACCCATCCGAACTTTTTGACCCATCTGTTTCGCACCGAAGTTCCCGAAATCACAGAGGGCATTGTAACCATCATGGGGGCCGCACGCGAACCGGGCATCCGGGCCAAATTCGCGGTGGCTTCAAATAATTCCGATATCGATCCCGTGGGTGCCTGTGTGGGCATGAAAGGCAGCCGCGTACAGACTGTTGTGCAGGAACTCAGAGGTGAAAAAATTGATATTATACCATGGCATATTGATCCGGCCAAATTCGTGTGTAACTCGCTGGCACCGGCCGAAATTTCCCGGGTGATCATTGATGAAGACAATCAATCCATGGAAGTCATCGTGCCGGATGAATTTTTATCGATCGCCATCGGCAAAAAGGGCCAAAACGTCCGCCTGGCTTCTAAACTAACCGGCTGGCACCTGGATGTGAAAAGTGAAACCAAGTACAGCATTGCCATGCAAAGCGGGTATGATTCATTGATTGCTCTGCCGGGTGTTGGAATCAGTATGGCGGATGCGCTTTATGAATTGGGTTTTTACTCAGCTGAAGAAGTCAGCAATGCGACTCCGGAGGATTTAATTCAAATCAGAGGGATCGGAGAAGAAACCGCCAAGAAATTGATTGCCGCAGCTCAAACCGCCGTGTTGGAAGCCCAGCAAGCTGAAGACATTGAAGAAGAGAAGGCCCAAGAGGTCGACACTGGCGAAACCGATGGTTCTGAAGGTGATAAGACCGACGGTGAAAAGCACCAGGCACCATCTGAAGGGGAGCCGGAAAGTGATCAAACCGAACCAGCAGATGGCGATGAACCTAAAAACGCCGAAACCGATACAGACGAAGCCGCTGAACAATCTGAAGATGAACCTAAAAACGCCAAAACCGATACAGACGAAGCCGCTGAACAATCTGAAGATGAACCTGAAAACGCCAAAACCGATACAGAAAATTAACCATAGGCGATGAGATCGGCTGAAGGATAAATTGCGGCAGCATGCCGCTTAAGGATTAAAATTTTGGGGGAAAGAATGGCCAGGCCCAGAGTGTACGAACTTGCCAGGGAATTGAATATGACCAACAAGGTGCTTCTCGAAAAGCTCGATGACTTGGATATTTCCGTTAAGAGCCATATGAGTGCTTTGGATGATGACGTTATCACCAAAATCAAATCATCGCTTTTCGGCACCATAAAAGAAGAAGCCATCGAAGAAATCCGAATAAAACCGACGATTATTCGCAGACGCCGCAAAAAAGTTCAAGTTGAGGCATCTGCAACCCCCGACGCTAAGCCTGAAGATGCAGACGACGCGGCCGAGGTGGTTGAAGAATTAGAAGTAGAAGAACCGCAAGAAGTTAGCGTAGCGCCGGCCGAAGAAAAACCGGCGGTCAAAGAAGCAAAAAAACCGAAAAAAGCCCTCAAGAAAGAACTCTCTGCCAAAATCATCCAGCTGCCGGTTAAATCGCCTAAAAAGCCTTTTAAAAAGAAAAAAGCCGAGCCCAAAAAAGCAAAGGCCAAAGTTGAAGAGCAGCCGACCGGCAGAAAGGCCGCAGCAGCACGCCGGCCGCAGGAAATCGAACCCGCACCCATAGAAACAAAGAAAAGAAAACACAAGAAAAAGTATGAGGAAGCGAATGTAGACAAAAAATTTCTAAAAAAGAAAATTTCTTTCAGGAGAAAGGCGGTCGTCGAAGGTGAAGCTCTTTACGCAGGAGGATACCGGCCGCGCAAGCAGCGCAAGCTGGCTAAAGGCAGAAAACCAACCGGCGGTCAAAAAACACAGATAACCGTTGCCAAGGCGATAAAGCGCCGAATTAAAATTGATGCGGCCATCGTGCTGTCAGAGCTGGCCAAACGCATGGGAATTAAAGCCAGCGAGATCATTAAATCCATGATGGCAATGGGGTCCATGGCCACGGTCAATCAAACAATTGATTTTGACACCGCCACATTGATTGCCGGCGAATTCAATTATGAAGTGGAACCCGCCAGTTTCGAGGAAGAAATCATATTAAAGCAAGAAACCGATGATCCCGAAAAACTGGTACCGCGGCCGCCAGTGGTAACCATTATGGGCCACGTTGATCATGGCAAAACTTCTTTACTCGACGTTATTCGTAAAACGCGAATTTCTGAGATGGAAGCCGGAGGGATTACCCAGCATATTGGCGCTTATCATGTCAGAACCGACAAAGGGCAAATCGTCTTTTTAGATACGCCCGGCCACGAAGCCTTTACGGCAATGCGAGCTCGAGGCGCCCAGGTTACCGATATCGTGGTTTTGGTGGTTGCAGCCGATGACGGGGTTATGCCCCAGACAACAGAGGCCATTAATCACTCCAGATCGGCCGGAGTCCCCATTATCGTCGCCATAAACAAAATCGACAAACAGAATGCAGACCCCGAAAAAGTTCAACGGGAGCTTGCCGAAATCGGCCTTACACCGGAAGATTGGGGAGGTGATACCATTTATGTGAGCGTCTCGGCCAAACAGGCCGAGGGGATTGGCGAACTGATGGAAATGATATCGCTTCAGGCCGAAATACTGGAACTCAAAGCCAATCCCGATAAACTGGCCACCGGTCATGTGGTGGAAGCCAAAATCGATTCGGGCCGAGGGGCCGTAGCCACTGTCCTGGTAAAAGAAGGCACCCTGCGTGCCGGTGATCCGGTGGTGTGCGGCATGCATTACGGCAGAATCCGCGCGGTGCTGGACGATCGGGGCAATCCGTTAGAATCGGCCGGGCCGTCACTACCGGTGGAAATCGTCGGCCTATCCGGAGTACCCATGGCCGGTGATGAATTCCTGGTACTTAAAGATGAAAAAAATGCCAAACAGGTCAGCGAGCATCGGCAGCAGAAACAACGATCAAAGGAACTGGCGCAATCCAACCGCCTGAGTCTGGACAAGCTTTTCGAGCGCATGCAAGAAGGTGAGGTTAAGGATTTGAACCTCATTATTAAAGCAGATGTTCATGGTTCGATTGAAGCCCTAAATGATTCCTTAACCAAACTTTCTAATGATGAGGTTAAGGTAAACGTCGTCCATTCAGCCAGTGGAACGATTACCGAGTCGGATATCTCTCTGGCTACCGTATCAAATGCGATTATTATCGGCTTTAACGTTCGACCCAATCCCAAAGTTCAGTCACTGGCCAACGAAGAAAATGTGGATATGCGCTTTTACAATGTTATTTATGACGTTATTAAGGATGTTAAAGATGCGCTGGTCGGAATGATGGCTTCCACATTTGAGGAACGCATCCTGGGCACAGCTGAGGTTCGCGAAGTCTTCCAGATTCCCAAGGTGGGCAATATTGCCGGCTGTTATGTAACAGATGGCAAAATGGAACGCGGTCAAAATATGCGTCTTCTCAGAGACGGGGTGGTGGTATTTGAAGGTAAAAATTCTTCTTTGCGTCGATTTAAAGATGATGCCAAAGAAGTCCAGGCCGGTTATGAATGCGGCATCGGCATAGAGCATTTCAATGACATTAAAGTCGGCGATACGATTGACTGTTATTATCTGGAGGAGATCCGACCGGAAATCGAGTAGATAAAAGTTATTCGTTATTTGTTATTTGTTATTCGCATGCGTCATTTAATTGGATTGCAAATCATTAATCTCAAATAACTCAGCGCTCGGGGAGTTTTACCGTCATGCACGCGCAGGCAGGCATCCAGCTTTTTCAGCAAAACATTTCTGGATTCCCGCTTTCGCGCATGCGCTTTCCCGGGAATGACAAGTTTGGAATGAAAAAACTTCCCGACCCCTGAAATAACTAATAACCAATAACAAATAACGAAGCGAAGCGACCATGGTAATTGGAACCGGAATAATCACTTTTAGATTACATGATTGCCGCTCTCTGA